>JAFRXK010000052.1 GCA_017442865.1 Lachnospiraceae bacterium
GGCATAGAGATAATAGAAGCAGAATGTATGCCGGATCATGTACATATGCTGGTAAGAATACCACCAAAATATTCAGTATCAGAGATAGTAGGGTATTTAAAAGGCAAAAGCTCGCTCATGATATTTGAGAGGCACGCAAATGCATCTGAAAAAATGTTTAAAATTGAGTATAAAATAGTAGCATATTTTATTGTATTGTGTTAAAATAATAGCAGATTGTATACGGATACAATAAAATTAAGGAGGAGACAAGTTATTATGAAGAAATTTATGAAGGAATTCAAAGAATTTGCCGTAAAGGGCAACATGATTGACATGGCAGTCGGTATCATCATCGGTGGCGCTTTCTCAGGTCTTGTTACATCACTTATCAAGCATCTGATAAGTCCTATCATCGGTCTTGTTACAGGCAATGTAAGCTTTGAAAATCTCGGAGTAATTCTTGACAAGTCATTTGAGGGTACAGTTCCTGAGGCTGTTGAGGCAGGCGTTAATGTAATTCAGTACGGCGCATTTATTACAGAGATTATCAATTTCATCATTATGGCATTTGTAGTATTCTGTCTTGTTAAGGCTATTAACAAGCTCAGAAAGAAGCAGGAAGCAGCGCCTACTACAAAGAAGTGTCCATACTGCTTATCAGAGATTCCTTTAGAGGCAAAGAAGTGTGCACATTGTACATCTGACGTAGAATAATTACAGGCGTACAGACTACGGGCTTATTTATAAAAGCCTGTGAGGAATATTTGAATATTGATTTTACACAGCCGCCACGGATGAGTGACGGCTGTTGGTAAATATATAAGGGAGCTTTTTATGGGGAAATTATCAGATGACAGCAAAAAGATTATTTTAAATGCAAGACAAAAAAGAATATTGAGGGAGCAGGGAATACCTGTTGAGTATGAAAATCTCGTGGAGTCGCAGAAGGAAGCGATTGTGGCTATAGAGGAGATGCTTAAGGCCGCAGAGTATAAGTATAAAAAGAAATTTGCATATGCCGGATATATTCCTGGCACAGCATTTGAGGAGGAGCAGCTTATTGCATATCCTGAGGACGGAAGCAGGGAGGATGACAGCTTCACTATAAAAAGGCAGATGAAGAATGGCAGGATGGACTATCAGGATGATTATATTAATATAGCGGTTAAGCCTCTGTTTGAGAAATATCTTGAGAATTTCTTTGTTAGCGAACAGGAAGCAGGGCGTGTTAAGGTATTTGCGGAGGTTACAAAAACGGATTTGCTAAAGGTGCCTGAAGATTTTTCGGATTTTGACGGCAATATTATATCGGTCAATACAATATTTATTGACGGAGAATGCTTTGAGTATAAGAAATTTAATGCCCTTATGGACAATTATAGGGAGTGGCTGAAAAATCACAGACTGCCGGGAGGCAACGAAGTAATACTGCTAAAGGATAATGTGTTTGATGAAGTCAGTGAAGAAAATTATTATGATTATTATGATGAGGAATACTATATCTGCAGGGCTGATTGTGATTTAAACTGATAAGAGATGACGTGGGAGGCAGAAGTATGTATTTGAAAGATACTGACCTGTGTATGCTTGAGCATCTTGTATATATGGATGATAAGGTCGCTCTGGCAGCAGGCGTAAGCAGCTTTGCGGGCATTGCTCCGAGACATACCGGTAAGACGGTTGAAAAGATACTTGCATGCTTTGGCGCAAATTCTCTTGAAAGATTGGATAATATAACTGCGGAGATTAAGGGAGCGTGTACAAGCGGAAGAGAGTGGGCAGGCATAATTGGTTATCTGAAAAGCAGTGAGCTCAGGCTTCTTAAGCTTGTCAGGATATTGAGAAATGAAAGAGGAGTCCCGTTAGCACTTTGCCTTATTGATGAAGCAGATGCCGACAGAGGAATTGTTGTATTAAAGGGAACTTCGGGCGGTGATGAGTGGATAGATAATGTCGAAGGCTTTAATTCTTCAGATACAGACTGCCAGATACAGTCGCTTGAATTTATAGATGGACTTAAATACGATAAAATAACCGTTACGGGGCATTCCAAGGGCGCCAATAAGGCGATGTATGCGACGATACTTTCATCGAAAATTGACAGATGCGTGGTATTTGACGGTCAGGGCTTTTCAAGGGAATTTATTGATAAGTACTGGATGGAGATAACGGACAGAGGACATAATATCACTAATTATTCGATATGCACGGATTATGTGCATGCGCTCATGGTTCCCGTACCGAATTCAAATCAGATTTACTGCAAGGGCTTTGGAATAGATAATGTTAAGCAGCATCACAGTCCGAATACGTTTTTTGTTACGGATGAGGATTGCAGACTTGTATTGGATGAAGCAGGCAAACCACAGGTGGTGATTGTTCAGGAGGACGAATCCATAAATATTCTGCATGGGTTTACTACATTTGTAATGGATTATGCTGAGGAAGAGGATAAGGTCACAATTGTAAATTTTGTGTCAAGGATTCTTGCAAAGGCATTTGGCGAAAAGAATGCAGAAAAGGATATTATAAAATTTGTTGTTTCCCAGCCGGATGAATTTGCAATTATAATTGCTTATCTTGTCAAATACATGGAGGTAAACAGGCTTGATGCGAAGGACATAGATGTTCTTCTTCATACGCTGGGGCTTAGCTGTATTAATAAGATTATTACAATTACAAGCATACATATACCGAATCATGATTTTGACATCAAGCTTAATTTATCCGTAATATTAAATTACATAAAAAAACAGCTGACAGATAAGGACAGTGATTTAATCCTTAAGACATTTATACTTCCATGCTTAAAAAAGGCCTTTTTTGATAAATATAATATTAATGTGGGCAGGTTCTGGGGTACGATAGATAACAAGGTACGAAGCATTAAGACGGAGACTGATGAAAAGCCTAAAAAGAAGTGCTTCCTGTCAAAACTGTGCAATAAATTTTTATCGCTTTTCAAACGAAAGAAATAAGAGTATAATAATTATCAATTCTTATTTTGCTCCTTAAAGCAGCAAGTCCGGCGGACAAGCGTGCTTTGGGAGATTTGGTAAAACCATATATGGAGGTTGTTTATGAGTTTTTTGATACCGGAAGAGTATGAGATGGTGATGGATTCCGACGTTAAGGAAATTAAGTCGGAAGCCGTTGTTTTAAGACATAAAAAAAGCGGCGCAAAGCTTTTTCTGCTTTCAAATGATGATGAGAATAAAGTATTTATTATAGGGTTCAGGACGCTGCCGCATGACAGTACAGGAGTTGCGCATATACTGGAGCATTCCGTGCTCTGCGGCTCTGAGAAATTTCCTGTAAAGGATCCTTTTATGGAGCTTGAGAAGGGTTCGCTGAATACATTTTTAAATGCGATGACATATCCTGATAAGACAATTTATCCTGTAGCAAGCTGCAACGATAAGGATTTTCAGAATCTGATGGATGTATACATGGATGCGGTTATGAATCCGAACATTTATGTAAATGAGAAGATATTTATGCAGGAGGGCTGGCATTATGAGATGGAGGATAAGGCGGAGCCTCTTAGTATAAACGGAGTTGTATATAACGAGATGAAGGGGGCATTTTCAAACGCGGACGGCGTACTTGACCGCCGAATAAAGGAGATTCTTTTCCCGGATACATGCTATGCGAATGAGTCGGGCGGAGACCCTGAATGCATACCGCAGCTTACCTATGTAGATTTTCTTAATTTCCACTCAAGATATTACCATCCGTCAAACAGCTATATTTATCTTTACGGAGATATGGATATGACTGAGAAGCTTGAGTGGCTTGATAAGGAGTATCTTTCAAAATACGATACTAAGGAAATTGATTCTGAAATTACGAAGCAGAAGCCGTTTGAAAATTCGGTGGAAGACGTAATAGAATTTTCTATAACTGAGGATGAGGAAGAAGAGGACCAGTATATCCTTTCAAAGAGCATGGTGACGGGAAGCATTCTTGATAAGAAGCTTTATATTGCGTTTCAGATACTTGAATATGCTCTTTTGGGCGCGCCGGGCGCGCCGCTTAAGCAGGCACTTTTAGATGCTGGCATAGGCGATGATGTGTATGGCGGATATGATAACGGAACGCTTCAGACCTTTTTCAGTGTTATTGCAAAGAACTGCCGCATAGAGCAGAAGGAGCAGTTTCTTGAGATTATAGACAGCGTGCTTGGAAAGATGGTTGATGAGGGTATTAACCGCCGTGCGTTGCTTGCAGGCATCAACTGCTATGAATTTAAGTACAGAGAGGGTGACTACGGCTCATATCCTAAGGGACTTATGTATGGAATCCAATGCTTTGACAGCTGGCTTTATGACGGCGAGCCTTTGGCTCATCTTGAGTATGAGGAGACCTTTGAGTTTTTAAAATCGCAGATAGATACAGGCTATTTTGAGGAACTTATTAAGGAATATCTGCTGGATAATAAGCATTCTGCCGTAGTGATTGCAAAGCCTGTCAGGGGACTTACAGAGAAGAGGGATGAGCTTCTGGCAGAGAAGCTTGCAGATTATAAGGCGTCGCTTTCGGAAGAGGAAATCGACAGAATCGTAAAAAGAACGCACGGGCTAAAAGAATATCAGGATGAGCCGACACCACAGGAGCTTTTGGAGAAGATACCGTTATTAAGCCGCAGCGATATAAAGAGGGAATGCGCCCCGATTATAAAAGAAGAAAAAGAAGAGAACGGACTTAAGGTAATTCATACAAATATTTTTACAAGCAAAATCGGTTATCTGCAGCTTTTATTCGGTACTGATGTGGTTGCGCCTGATGAGCTTGTGTACCTTGGACTTTTGAGGGCAATGCTCGGCGTTGTTAACACCGAAAATTACACATATAACGAGCTGTTCAATGAAATTTATATTCAGACCGGCGGCATTGGAGTAGATATTTCATCATATATGGGTCCGAAGACAGGAGATGACTTCAGAGGCGTTATTGATATATCCGCAAAGGTGCTTTATGCTAACATTTCAAAGGCATTTGAGCTTATATACGAGCTTATTCTTAAGTCTGATTTTACTGACTATAAGAGAATGTATGAAATAGTTGCCCAGACGAAGGCCAGAATGCAGACATATATGATAGGAAGCGGACACAGAACCGCCATTGCCAGAGCGGCATCATATTCTTCAAAGATTGATTATTTTAGCGACTGCACATCAGGCATAAGCTTTTATAAGTTTATAGATGAGCTGGAGAAGAATTTTGATGAGCGTAAGGCGGAAACTGCGGCAAAGCTTAGCGAGCTTGTGCAGCGCATATTTACAAGAGGAAATCTTACTACAGGCTATACCGCCGATACAGAAGGCTATGACATGATGGTTCCTGAGTTCCTGAAATTTGCCGAAAAGCTTGAAGCCGGAAGGGCGGCTGACAAAGAGAAGAATTATGAGCTTGTACAGAAAAACGAGGGCTTCAAAACCTCGTCAATGGTACAGTATGTTGCTCAGTGCGGTAATTTTAAGAAAAATACGGGTCTGAAGTTTACCGGAGCACTCAGGGTATTAAGACAGATACTTTCAACAGAGTATCTCTGGATAAATGTGCGTGTTAAGGGTGGAGCTTACGGATGCATGACCGGCTTTTCAAGGGAAGGAGAAAGTTATTTTGTATCCTACAGAGACCCTAACCTTGAGAAAACCTTTGATGTGTATAAAGGCATAGTTGATTATGTCAAGAGCTTTGATGTATGCGAAAGAGATATGACGAAATATGTGATAGGTACTATCAGCGGTATGGATGTTCCGTTGAATCCTGCTGCAAAGGGACAGCGCGCCATGGCTTCTTATATGACAGGTACAGGCGTTGAGACCATTCAGAGGGAAAGGGATGAGGTGCTTGATGCTGACGTGCAGGCTATACGTGCTCTTGCGCCATATATTCAGGCTATACTTGACTGTGGCAATATATGCGTGGTAGGAAATGATGCAGTGATTGAAAAATCAAAGCATATTTTCAATGAAACCACATATTTACTGTGATAATGGAGGCGTTTTGTGACGAAAGAAAATTTTAAATCCGGCTTTGTAACGCTTATAGGCAGACCGAATGTAGGTAAATCGACCCTGATGAATCACCTGATTGGACAGAAGATTGCTATTACATCAAGGAAGCCTCAGACTACAAGGAACAGGATTCAGACGGTATATACTGATGAAAAGGGACAGATAGTGTTTGTGGATACTCCGGGTATTCATAAGGCGAAGAACAAGCTGGGAGAATACATGGTGAACTCAGCCGAGCGTTCAATAAATGAAGTGGACGTTGTGCTGTGGCTGGTTGAGCCGAGCAATTTTATCGGAGCGGGTGAAAGACATATAATAGACCAGCTTAAGCATGTGAAAAATCCGGTGATTCTTATTATAAACAAGATAGATACGGTTAAAAAGCAGGAGGTCGCTTCATTTATAGATACCTACCGCAGGGAATATGATTTTGCTGAAATTATTCCGGTAAGTGCGCTAAAGAGCGTGAACCTTGACTCTGTAATTGATGCTATTATGAAATATCTGCCATACGGACCTATGTATTATGACGAGGACACTGTTACAGACCAGCCTATGCGCCAGATAACCGCAGAGATGATAAGAGAGAAGGCGCTGAGACTTCTGGAGGAGGAGATACCTCACGGAATTGCGGTTACGATAGAGAAGATGGAGATGCGTAAAAACGGCCTTTATGATATTGAAGCCACCATAGTCTGCGAAAGAGAGTCGCACAAGGGTATTATTATCGGCAAGGGCGGTTCAATGCTTAAGAAAATCGGAAGCCAGGCAAGGGCTGATATTGAAAATATGCTTGAAGCACAGGTCAATCTTAAGCTTTTTGTCAAGGTCAGAAAAGAATGGCGCGACAATGAGTTGTATTTAAAGAATTACGGCTATACAAAGGATTTATAAGTGGGTGATATTTTGGATAACTCTACAGCGGTTACGGGAATTGTGCTAAGCGCGCTTCCTGTGGGCGAATATGATAAGAGACTGGTTATTCTTACTGCACAGCGTGGGAAAATAAGTGCCTTTGCAAGAGGCGTAAGAAGGTCGAAAAGCGCCTATGCGGCCGGCTGCAGACCATTTGCCTTCGGAAGCTTTTCACTTATAGAGGGGCGCTCATCATATACTATAAGGCATATTGAAATTACAAATTATTTTTCGGAAGTTACTGATGATATGAATTCAGTATATCTGGGGTATTATTTTCTGGAGCTTGCACAATACTATACAAGGGAGAATGCCGACGAGCTTGAGGTGCTGAAGCTTTTATATCAGGCGCTTCGCGCCCTTTCAAATCCTAACCTTGATAATGCGCTTGTGAGGATGGTATACGAGCTTAAAATCATGATATTAAACGGAGATATTAACGAGTATTATCTAAGGCAATGCTCTGAGGTGGTCAGGTACACAGTTGGATTCATTGCAGATACGCCATCGGAAAAGCTTTTCACCTTTAAGCTTTCAGAGCCGGCGATGAAGGAGCTGTCCGAATTTGCCGCAAAAAATTACTCTGTTTATATTACAAAGACAATGCACTCGCTGGAGGTTTTAGAGAGCATGGAGAACCCAGCGACTGAATAAAACTGCTTGAAATTTGCATATTTGACAAACGTATGTTTGTGGTGTATAATATATGATACCAGGGTGAAAAGGTCATGTTTTTTCATGCTTGCATGAAAAAACATGAGGTTTGATTGGTATTAAATTATTGATGAAACGGAATATTAAGATAAGGAGGTTTGACTATGGAAGATTTAAAAAATGTTGCTTCTTATATCTGTAACAGATATAGTGATGAATTCGGAACAAGGATAGACGAGATGAAGCTCCATAAGCTTTTGTATTTTGCACAGAGAGAATCGCTGATCCAGAACAAAGAACCTCTTTTTAAGGAAGTATTCTATGGATGGAAATTCGGGCCTGTACTTAAGGAGATTAGAGGCTTATACAGGGAAGATGCATTTTACGATAGTATTCCTGAGGATGTTGAGCAAAGAATCAGACCGGTTATGGACAAGATTTTCAGCGAATATGCAATAAAGGATTCGTGGAATTTAAGTACACTTACACATGGTGAGCTTGCATGGAAAAACTCAAGAATAGGTGTTTCTGATTACGACAACAGTGATAATCCTATGAGTGTTGAGGACATTAAAAAAGATGCTGCAAGGATACGTGAAAGACGCGAGCTTTTGAAAAAGTTCGGATTTGCCAAGAGGTAAGCAGGGTATGAAGATAACCAGAGAACAGGAAAAGATACTTGACAGTTTTGTCTGCGAGAGATTATCCGTAAATTATGCAAATGTTGCTGCTATGAGCTCGTTTGCAAGCAGGCGTGGAGAATCTCTCGTAAACTATATTATGCACAATGGTCTGAAGGAAGATGTCAGCGGTAAGACCGCTTATTATGTGATAAAGAATGAACGTAAGGATATACTTATGTTCTTTTCATTAAAGTGCGGCGCTTTATTTGAGCCTCTGGATGATGAGACAGAGGTAAAACGGGATTTGGACAGGCTTATCATACTTCTGCAGGCAATAAAGAATGCAGGCGGCAGTGATGCCGAGGCAGATAAAGAGGCAAATGAGATACTGCAGAAGTACAGCCTTGGCGACAGGCTTTCAATGAATGATTTTGATGCAATTCTGGACAAGATTAAGAAAAAGGGAAAGTATTTAAAGATGCTTTCCGGGGATAAGGAGATGGAGGACAATGAAAATATATTCAGGGTTCTCAGTACATATTCGGGCATAGAGCTGGTACATTTTTGTACGAATGATAACCTGAAGGCAAGATGGAAGGAATACAATCTTGGGCATACTATGGGTGAGGTGCTTTTCTGGAAGTTCATTGCACCGAAGTTTTTCGAGGCGCAAAAGATTATAGGCTGTGAATATGCATTTTTATTTGCAGCGGACTTATCCGAGGATGGCACGCTTGTCAATTACTATGATACGATATTAAAATTCAAAAAGAGCATGGACGTGGGGACAAACAAGCCGTTTTATGATTTCTGCTGTGATTTTATGTGCCAGAGCGTCAATGATTTAAGAAAAAACAGGCAGTATTTTTTTGATAACTTTAATCTTGATATGGATGATGAAATAATATAAAAGATTGTTGATATTTCGTGAAAATCATAGTACAATCATATAAGCGCAAATTGGCGCTGTATGTATTACACGGTTTTTACCGGTGAATGGAGATATAAAACATGAAAAAATATATACACAGAGTGATTTCGGTTATGATGGTATGCATCATGGTACTTGCGCTTGCAGGCTGTGGTGAGGTGAACAAGGAGATAGCATTTAATCCGAAAACATCTTCGGTTTATGTGTGTGATGACGGTACTTTCCTTTGCGCAACAGTAGAGGATTTCAGTGAATCATATTATAATGTGAAGGAGCTTAAAAACTTTGTAGAGGAAAAGGTCATAGATTACAATGAAGTCAAGGCAGGCGTTCCTTCAGCATATAATGTTGAAGAGAGTGAAGCCTCTACAGAAGCTGAAAAGCTCCCGATTGCGATTAAGGATTGCTATGTGTCAGATAAGGATGTAGTGCTTATATTAGCATGCCAGGATTATTCGGATTTTTATAAGATAAACAGTCTGGATGAGTATAAGGATGTTATCACTTCATTGAAGAAGACTACAATTGCCGAGATGAAGCAGAACGGGCAGACATTTTTAAAGGATTTGATGGGCAGGAACGGTTCGTCAGTGTCTGTTAGCAAGATTATGAAAAAGAAAAAGTATCACGTTGTTACGGGCTCCGGCTCAGGAACTATTTATGTGCAGGGTATTATACAGTATGCTTCGTCAGGAATCATCGTTAATGATGAAGGCACTGCCGCAACAGTAACGGGCGAGGATTTTGTTATTGTATATAAGTAATGCCGCAGTTATAAAGCGAAGATAGTCAGTAGATTTTAATAAGTCTATTTAAGCTTTATTGTATGCGTGGAGGGTATACAGCGGTTTGCAGATTAATAAGTCATATTATTTTGACTTTAGCATCATATAAATTAAATTTGAAAGAGAGGTTTTTTCATTATGGAAAAGACGATGGAAAAGATTGTTGCATTAGCTAAGTCAAGAGGCTTTGTATATCCGGGTTCAGAGATATATGGCGGCCTTGCAAATACATGGGATTATGGTAATCTTGGTGTTGAGCTTAAGAACAATGTTAAGAAGGCATGGTGGCAGAAGTTTGTACAGGAGAACAAGTACAATGTCGGCGTTGACTGTGCGATTCTTATGAATTCACAGACATGGGTGGCATCGGGACATCTCGGCGGCTTCAGCGACCCGCTTATGGACTGTAAGGCCTGCAAGGAGCGTTTCCGTGCAGATAAATTAATTGAGGATTATCTCGCTGACAATGATATTCAGATAGAGGGTTCTGTTGACGGCTGGTCACAGGAGGAGATGAAGAAGTATATCGACGAGCATGATATTGTATGTCCGTCATGCGGTAAGAAGGATTTTACTGACATCAGACAGTTCAACCTTATGTTCAAGACCTTCCAGGGCGTAACTGAGGATGCTAAGAATACCGTATATTTAAGACCTGAGACAGCACAGGGTATCTTCGTAAACTTCAAGAACGTTCAGAGAACCTCAAGAAAGAAGATTCCTTTCGGTATCGGACAGATTGGCAAGTCCTTTAGAAATGAAATCACACCGGGTAACTTCACATTCAGAACAAGAGAGTTTGAGCAGATGGAGCTGGAATTCTTCTGCGAGCCGGGTACAGACCTTGACTGGTTTGCTTACTGGAGAGCCTTCTGTATTAACTGGCTTAAGTCACTCGGCATGAAGGATGACGAGATGAGGGCAAGAGACCATTCACCTGAGGAGCTTTGCTTCTACTCAAAGGGTACTACTGATATAGAGTTCCTCTTCCCATTCGGATGGGGCGAGCTGTGGGGTATTGCAGACAGAACAGATTATGACCTTACACAGCACCAGAACACATCAGGCGAGGATATGTCATATTTTGATGATGAGAAGAAGGAAAGATACATTCCTTACGTTATCGAGCCGTCACTCGGCGCAGACAGAGTAACACTTGCCTTCCTTTGCAGTGCTTATGACGAGGAGAATATCGGTACAGAGGATAAGCCGGACATTCGTACAGTGCTTCATTTCCATCCGGCGCTTGCACCTGTTAAGATTGGTATCCTTCCGCTTTCAAAGAAGCTCGCCGAGGGTGCTGAGAAGATTTATGACGAGCTTTCAAAGTATTACAACTGCGAGTTTGATGACAGAGGCAATATCGGTAAGAGATACAGAAGACAGGACGAGATTGGTACACCATTCTGCATTACCTATGACTTTGAGTCAGAGACAGACGGCGCTGTAACAGTACGTGACCGTGACACAATGGAGCAGGTACGTATTCCGATTGCGGAGCTTAAGAATTATTTCGCAGATAAGTTTACGTTTTAAATGAGTATATAAAAATCCCTCACTTGAAAAGTGGGGGATTTCTTAACGCCAAGCCGCTTTGAATCGCTTAATAAGCGGCAGCTTGCGTAGAATAATATATTTGGTGAGGGGAATTATGATCAGGAAAATTAACAGTAATGACAGGGAAGAATACATTACGCTTGCTAAGGAATTTTACAGGGCAGGAGTAACGCTTGAGGTTATTGATACGAAAAATATTGAGCTGACATTTGATGAAATGATGAGGTCTGATGAATATGCAGAGTGTTATTTTATAGAGGATAAGGGCAATACCGTAGGCTTTGCGCTGCTTGCAAAGACATTTTCACAGGAGGCGGGCGGTATGGTCATCTGGCTTGAGGAGCTGTACATAAGGCCGCAATACCGCTCAATGGGGTACGGCACGGAGTTCTTTGAGTATCTGGAGGCAAATATGGACAGCAGGGTGAAGAGAGTTCGCCTTGAGGTAGAGGAGGAGAATACAAGGGTTGTAGACCTTTATAAGCGCATGGGCTTTAAGATGTTTGCTTACGACCAGATGGTGAAGGAGTACAGGTGACATTAGCATTGACTTTCGTTGAATGGAATAATGCCGCTAAACAGAACTGCTAAGAGTGGAGCATATATGACAGTATTTATTTAAAAGTGGAGACCGGTATTTTATCGGTCTCCTTTGTTACTTTAAACTTGTTTAATTAATGTCTTATATAATGACCTGGTTACTAAGCTGATTTAGAATCAAAAGTCATTGATTATTAATATCTTTTATACAACGCTCTTATAGAATTCAGTATACACAACACAGCGACGCCCGTATCTGCGAATACCGCCATCCACATTGAGGCGAAGCCGAGAAGACCGAGAATCATAAATGCAGCCTTGATTGCAAGTGCAAAGATGACATTCTGTCTGCTTATTGCAGCAGAAGATTTTGCAATCTTTATGGAGGTCGGTATCGCGGTCATGTCGGATTTCATGATAACGACATCGGCAGCCTCTATCGCCGCGTCGGCACCGCTTCCCATTGCCGCGCCTACATCTGCGCCTGCAAGTACAGGGGCATCGTTTATTCCGTCGCCGACAAACATGACTGAGCCGGATTTTTCACGTATTTCAGACAATCTGCTCACCTTGTCCTCAGGAAGAAGCTTTGCATAATATTCATCAATGCCGGTGAGCTTTGCGATATTTGCGGCGCTTTCATTGCTGTCGCCTGTAAGCATTGCAGTAGTGATTCCCTGCTTTTTGATATTGTTGATAGCGTAAACTGCTTCCTGCTTAATTGTATCTGAAATAACTATGTAGCCTGCGTACTTTCCGTCAATTGCGGTTATGACCTCAGAGCCATAATTGTTATTTTTATAATTGTCATAGGAGACATTGAACATATCTAGGAGCTTTTTATTGCCGCAAAGCACTGTGTGACCGTTTACCATTGCCTTGATTCCATGACCGGAAATCTCCTCAATAGAATCTGCCTTAGGAACCGTAAGCTCACGCTTTTTTGCTGCCTCAACTATACTGCAGGCAATCGGATGTGTAGAATTTGATTCACATGCGGCGGTAATAGCAAGCAATTCATCAGGAGTGTATTCAAGCGCAGATACAATGCTCTGTACCGAAAAATCGCCCTTTGTGATGGTGCCTGTTTTGTCCATAACAACTGACTTTACGTTTGCAAGGGCTTCAAGTGAGAGCCCGCTCTTGAATAAAATGCCTCTCTTTGAACCGGCACCGATGCCTGAGAAAAATGCGAGCGGAACGCTTAATACAAGGGCGCACGGGCAGCTTATTACAAGGAATGATAAGGCTGTATAAATCCATTTATGCCAGTCGCCTGTTATAATTGAAGGAATGATTGCGGTAAGTATTGCAATCGCAACAACAACAGGCGTGTATATGCGCGCAAACTTAGTGATAAATCTGTCGATTTTAGGCTTTCCTGCAGCAGCATTCTCTACTGAATTCAGAATCTTTGTAACCATTGATTCTTCAAGCACATGCACAACCTTAATCTTGATAACGCCGGAATTGTTGATGCAGCCGGAGGTTACATAATCACCCTTGACAGCCTTTACCGGTACAGGCTCGCCCGTAACAGGAGATGTGTCTATACGTGTCTCGCCTTCTGTTATAATGCCGTCGAGAGGGATTCTGTCGCCCGGGCGCACCAGCAGTATGTCGCCTTCAAGGGCATCCTCAGCAGGTATTGTTTTCACTTCATCTGAATCATACGAAACAAGGCTGACTGTTTCGGGACGCATGTCAATTGCGTCAATTATCTGCGAGCGGCTTCTGTTTACTGCAATATCTTCAAACAGAGCACCGATGCGGTAGAAGAGCATGACACCTACGCCCTCTGCAAAATTCTTAATCGCAAATGCGCCGAGCGTCGCAATGCTCATCAGGAAGTTCTCATCAAAAACATGACCGTTTCGAATGTTTTTTGCTGCTTTTATAAGAACCTTGTAGCCGAGCACAATATATGATAATGCAAATAATATGATTGAAGGAATATAAAGTTTATTTTTTAGTATAAGGGCAATAATAAATAATACAACGCCTGCGGCAATTTCAATAAAATCTCTCTTTATGTCGCCATCATGCTCATGTGAGTGTTCATGAACATGTGAACTGTCTTCGTGTTCATGTGCCTCGCTTTTTACTGAGCTGTGCTCATGTGTCTCGTGTCTTTCATGGCGATGATCATGTGCTTCATTCTTGTCATGTTCATGTCCGCAGCCACAATCGTCATGGTGGTGATGAGAGTGTGCACTGTGTTTATGCTCATCATGTTCACCGCAGCAGCAGTCATCATCATGGTGATGGGAGTGTGCGCTGTGTTTATGCTCGTCGTGTTCATCATGTTCACCGCAGCAGCAGTCACCGTCATGGTGATGATGGGTGTGCCCGCTGTGTTCATGCGTATGTTCGCCATGCTCGTCGTGTTCACCGCAGCAGCATTCATCGTCATGGTGATGATGGGTGTGCCCATTTTGTTCATGTTCATCAGGCTCATTATGCGAAGCCGAAGAAGATTTACGTGATGCACGCTTATAAGGCAGAAAATTAATATCAGGTTCTACAGATTTTGCGAGCTCTGAAACTGCCGGAAGCAATGAATCCGGATCTTCAGCCGTAATTCTAAGCTGCATGGTTGAGAAGGTAACTGAAAGGTCGATAACTCCTTCAACCGATAATGCTTTTCGCTCGATTTTTGCTGCACAGTTGGCACAATCGAGATTTTCTATCGTGTAAATTTTCGTAATCATAATAACACCTCATAAATTAATGTCCGCAGAATAGCCGCGGCATGTATAATGTGAACATATGCTGAAGTTTAGTTATGGTTTATTTAAAAAGCGACATATTAAAAACAACATATGAATAATTGTTCATATGTTATTTTAAAACCTGAGCGTAAAATTGTCAACAGGATAATAAAAAAAGTTGAAAGATAATATCTGTTATGTTATTCTTAAAAATAGGAGAGAGAATATACCATTTATGGTAGAGGAGTGAAGAAAGCATGTTTAAAGAAAGTCTGAAAAAATATGCCGGCATTATGATTGCCGTTAGCTTTTCATTTATAATTGTAATAGGCGTGTTTTTTGTAATATATAAATTTGACAGAGTGTTGGGGCTTATTAATGATTTCATAAGAATAGTCAGACCGTTTCTTTATGGACTTATAATTGCTTATATATTGAGACCGGTAAGCAACAGGATAGAGAATCTGTTAAAAAGAATATTAGCCGGCAGGACAAAGCTTAAATCTGATTCGGCTAAAAAAATATCAAAATGGTCTGGCATTATTTTAAGTATTTTATCTGCGGTATTGTTAATATATATTCTTATTGTAATGATTGTGCCTCAGATTATAGAGACGACATATCAGCTGATAGAGATACTTCCGGATTATTTTAACAAGTCGGTGGAATACCTCAGAGAGACACTTTCAAAATATGTTCACGATTCGGACACGATTCAAAGATGGTACGAGAGAATATATGAAGCCGCATTTAAGTGGGTAAATGAAGACCTCCTTCCGAATGTGCAGGATGCCGTAGCAGGCTTTTCAAGCGGAGTTGTCAATGTTGTAAGCTTTATTATAAATATAGGTATCGGTGTTATAGTTGCAATTTATCTTTTGGCAAACAAGAAGAAATTCCTTGCACAGGCTAAGATGGTTATTTACAGTATCTTTTCAAAGACAAATGCGGAAAAGATTTTTTCGGAGGCAAGGTATACCGATAAGGTTTTCAGCGGCTTTATAAGCGGCAAGATAGTTGATTCAATTATCATTGGAGTATTATGTTATATAATACTGCTTATATTTAAAATTCCATATCCGCTGCTTATTTCTGTTATTATCGGTATAACTAATATCATACCTTTTTTCGGACCGATAATAGGAGCGGTGCCTTCGGTTATGATTATATTTATTATTGACCCGGTAAAGGCATTTACATTTATATTGATAGTAATTATACTGCAATTCTTTGATGGAAATATTCTCGGACCGAAGATACTCGGTGATGCAACAGGGCTTGAAGGATTCTGGGTGCTGTTTGCGGTAACGGTATTCGGCGGGCTGTTTGGCTTGTTCGGAATGATTATAGGCGTGCCTGTATTTGCGGTGCTGTATGATATATTCAGACGACTTATTACCGATGCATTAAGAAAGAAAAACCAGAATGAACTGCTGGAGGATTATTCAGAGAAATTTACATCTAAGGACACTCTTAAAAAAGAGAGAAAACCTCTGGTTCAGAGAATTGTCGAAAAAACAAAAAAGAAGTAAAAATTTCAGGTTATAAAGTATGCCGCCAATGAAGATAATAAATAAAAAAGAGGTGCGGCATGAAAAATCTCAGCAAATATTCGGTGTTGTTTGCAACAGGCGGCGGAGGGTATTATCTGATAGAGCATTTATACAGGGGATATTCACACTGGAGCATGTTTGTGCTAGGCGGAATATGCGTTATTTTGTGCGGCCTTATAAATGAAGGAAGCAGAAGATATCTGCCTTTGTGGATTCAGATGATTATATGCATGGTCATAATTACGGCGCTTGAGATGGATGCAGGGCTTGTGTTCAATATCTGGCTTGGCATGGAGGTTTGGGATTACAGCCATCAGCCGCTTAATTTTATGGGGCAGATTTGTCCGCTTTATTCAATATATTGGTTTTTATTGAGTGTGGCAGCTATTTTTGCTGATGATTATTTAAGGTACTGGCTTTACGGTGAAGAAAAGCCTCTGTATATTTTAAGAATTTATCAGATGAAATTATATAAATAATAAATAAATATTATTAATAAATTATGTTCTAAATATATTTACAGATTATTTATAGTAGTGTATAATTATTGTAGTTAAAAAAATAACAGAGGAGGATTATGATATGAGCAATTTATTTACTGATATCACAAATGAGTTTGATGGACAGGATATTGACAACAATAAGGTGCTTTCTTTATTTGCCTATCTTGGACCACTTGTTTTAGTTCCGATTTTAGCAGCAAAGGATTCAAGATTTGCAAGGTTCCATGCAAATCAGGGACTGGTTATGTTACTGGTTAGTATTGCAATTGCTATAATTGAGGGAATCTTAGTGAGAATACCTGTATTGGGATGGATTATTTATATTGCCTATATTTTGGCTTCGATTTGTATATTTGCACTTTCGATATATGGTATCGTAAATGCAGTAACAGGCAAAGCGATTAAGTTCCCATTCATCGACAAGATTAATCTTATTAAGTATTAATTAGAACGGAAATATTAAAAACTTAAGACGATTAAGCAAAAGAGCCGGACATTTAAGCCGGCTCTTTAAAATCGCTGTTTAGAATAATTTATCGAATCTTTCCATAGCTTCAATTGTATTTTCTCTGCCGCCGAATGCGGTAAGTCTGAAGAAGTTCTTGCCATTCTCGCCAAAGCCTGCGCCAGGAGTACCAACAACCTGTGCATTGTTCAGAAGATAATCAAAGAAGGTCCATGAATCCATGCCGTTCGGGCATTCAAACCAGATATATGGTGAATGAACGCCTCCGAAGTATCTGATACCCTTCTTATCAAGCACAGAAGCAATAATCTTTGCGTTTTCCTGATAGAACTTGATGTTTTCCTGACACTGAGCCATGCCCTCGTCGGTAAATACTGCTGCAGCGCCGTTCTGAACAATATAGGATGTACCGTTGAACTTTGTGCTCTGGCGGCGGTTCCACATAGCATTTAATGACATTTCTTTGCCGTTTGAGGCCTTAAATACAAGCTCTGTAGGAACAACTGTATAACCGCATCTTGTGCCTGTGAAGCCTGCGGTCTTTGAAAGAGAGCAGAACTCGATTGCACATTTCTTTGCGCCTTCAATAGCATAAATGCTTCTAGGAAGTGAAGGGTCAGAGATAAATGCTTCGTATGCAGAATCAAAGAGGATAACTGCTTCATTCTCAAGTGCATAATCAACCCATTCCTTTAACTGCTCGTGATTGTAGATAGCACCTGTCGGGTTGTTCGGTGAACAGATATAAATCAGGTCAGCGTGAACGCTTCTGTCAGGCATAGGAAGGAAATTGTTATCGGCTGTTGCAGATATGTAAACAATATTGTTTCTTCCGCACATGATGTTTGAATCAACATATACCGGATAAACAGGGTCTGGTATCATGATAACATTGTCATTTCCAAAGATATCTGTGATATTGCCTGTATCGCTCTTCGCACCATCTGAAATAAAGATAGCCTTTGGCTCAACGTCAACGCCGTTCTTCTTATAATATTCAGAGATTGCATTTCTAAGGAATTCGTAGCCCTGCTCAGGACCATAGCCCTTGAAGGTATCAGAAGATGCCATCGCATCAACGCCCTCGTGTAGAGCAGCAATAACATTCTCAGAGAGCGGGCGTGTTACATCGCCGATGCCAAGGCGGATAACCTTCTTATCAGGATTTGCCTTTGTATATTCCGAAACTCTGTGAGCTATTTCAGAAAAAAGATAACTTTCTTTGAGATTTAAATAATTTTCATTTAACTTTGGCATTGATTAATCCGTCCTTTCATGTGGTAATTTGTTTGTGCACTTCATGACAGATACCGGCAGGATATATGCCGATTCTATAATGAATTTTTATAAATGCCTTGTGCAATTATACGACGTGAAAAGTATTTTGTAAAGGCTGTTATACTCAAAGAGGAAGAAATTCAGGCTTCCTGTCCTTAAATACAGTGTAATATTTAAAACCCGCTTCCTTTAAAATCTCTCCGGCAAGCTTGAATTTGTTGGCAAGAGTGCGCGGCGTGTGTGAGTCTGAACCAAGGGTAATAATCTCGCCGCCAAGCTCACGGTATCTTTTTATAATGTCCTCATGAGGATTGCAGTGCAGAAATCCGCTGCCAAGGCGTGCTGTGTTGCACTCAATGCCTATACCGTGAAGAATTGCATAATTTAATATCTCGTCAATAATATCATCAAAATCGTGGCAGTTATACATAAGACCGCCGCTAGGTGTATATCTGACTATATAATCAATATGCCCCAGAACATCAAAATCATTGAAGGTTTGTATATTAAGAAGAAGCTCCTCAAAATATTTAAGCAGCGCATCATATTCGGAAAGTCCGGTGAACATCTCTGGGTAATATGTATCCACACGGTCTACGAGATGAGTAGAGCCTATGATAAAATCAAATTTATGATTGGCAGTATACTCTGCAAGAACCTCCCCTAAATGCGGCTGAAGTCCCAGCTCAACGCCTATGAGCAATTCTATCTTATCGGAATAAAGCTCCCTTAATTCACTTAAGCATGCATAGTATTCGTCATAATCAAAGACAAATGGCATGCCGTATTCAGAAGGGTAGTCAATATCTTCGTGGTCTGTTATACAAAGCTTTTTCATGCCCAGGCTTATCGCCTTTTTTATCTGCGCCTGCGGCGCGGCCTCAGAGTCGCTAGAAAAACTTGTATGCGCGTGAAAGTCACAGTACATAAATGCCTCCTGTTATAAAATACTAAAGCTAATGGCATATGATGCCGAAGTTAATAAGCAAAAATGATATGTATAGCATCGATACGGATATATTCATATTTATATTATCATAACATAAAAAAAACAAGAGATAAAGAGTATAAAGGCTTTACAAAAAATATATTTATGAGTAAAATAGTATTGGTTATATTGTTCATTCCCTGTTTGAATTATGATTTTTTAAATTATAGTATCATTAAGGAAGAAAGACATTTGGAATATTTACTAAAAGGAGAATTGTATGACACCGGATAAAGTTATAGAATATTTAAGAAAGTTCAGAAAAACAGACAGATTTAAAAAGTCAAGATACCCGGTTACTGCAGTAGAAGATGCTGCTGATTCACTAGGCATTATTCCTTCAAAGCTGGTCAGAACAACAGCATTTGCTAACAAAGCAGGTGACGGATGTGTGCTTGTTGTCACTTCAATAGATACAAATATTGATTTGAAAAGATATAAGTCAAGATTCAGATATCTGCCGGACGAGCTTGATGATGAAAAGATTCTGGAGTATACAGGATATGATTATGAGTGCCTGTGTCCTTTTGCGGTTGATGAAGAACGCACAAAGGTATATATAGATAATTATGTTAAAAGATTTGATTATGTATATGTTCCGACAGGAGACAATTATACGGTTGCAAAGCTTTCACCGGAGGAATTGTTTAAGTGTGCAAAGGCTTTGGATTGGGTGGATGTCGCTAAATCATGGTAAAAAATATATTAATATAGCGTAATTTTGCTGTGTATATCGTATTTAAGGGATATTATTTTGTCAAACATGGCAAAAATAAAAAAAACACTTGCGTTTTTAAGCTATATTGGTTATTATATTTAAGGTTAATTTAATTATTTTTAAATTATAATATTTTAGGAGGAATTCAAAATGGCAGTAAAAGTTGCAATTAACGGTTTTGGACGTATTGGACGTCTTGCTTTCAGACAGATGTTTGGTGCTGAAGGCTATGAAGTAGTAGCAATCAACGATTTAACAAGCCCAAAGATGCTTGCTCATCTTTTAAAGTATGATTCAGCTCAGGGTAAGTATGCATTAGCAGATAAGGTTGTTGCAGGTGAGGACAGCATTACTGTAGACGGAAAAGAGATTAAGATTTATGCAAAGGCTGACGCTAAAGAGCTTCCATGGGGAGAGCTTGATGTAGACGTAGTTCTTGAGTGTACAGGTTTCTATACATCAAAGGAAAAGGCTTCTGCTCATATTCAGGCAGGTGCTAAGAAGGTTGTTATTTCAGCTCCGGCAGGAAATGACCTTCCTACAATCGTTTACAATGTAAACCATGAGACATTAAAGGCAGAGGATACAGTTATTTCAGCTGCTTCTTGTACAACAAACTGTTTAGCTCCTATGGCTAAGGCTCTTAATGATTTAGCTACAATCAAGAGCGGTATCATGTCAACAATTCACGCTTACACAGGCGATCAGATGATTCTTGACGGTCCTCAGAGAAAGGGTGACTTAAGAAGATCACGTGCAGGCGCTATCAACATCGTTCCTAACAGCACAGGTGCTGCAAAGGCTATCGGTTTAGTTATCCCAGAGCTTAACGGCAAGTTAATCGGATCAGCTCAGAGAGTTCCTACACCAACAGGTTCAACAACAATCCTTATCGCTGTTGTTGAGGGTGAGGTTACAAAGGATCAGATCAACGAGGCTATGAAGGCTGCTGCTACAGAGTCATACGGCTACAACACAGATGAGATCGTATCAAGCGATATCGTTGGTATGACATATGGTTCACTTTTCGATGCTACACAGACAATGGTTAGCCCAATGGACAACGGCACAACACAGGTTCAGGTTGTTTCATGGTATGACAACGAGAACTCATACGTTAGCCAGATGGTTAGAACAATCAAGTATTTCGCTGAGTTAGCATAATTTAAGACGAACTTAGATTGAATATTTAAGACTCAAGTGGTCCGGTCCAAGATGGACCGGACCTTATTTTTTAAATTTCATTTATGAAGATAACATTGGCAGGGTCGCTGCCTAAATTATATTAGGAGGTAAATATTATGTCTTTAAACAAAAAATCAGTTGATGATATCAATGTAAAAGGCAAGAGAGTGCTTGTAAGATGTGATTTCAACGTACCGCTTAAGGATGGCGTGATTACAGACGAGACACGTATCAATGCAGCTCTTCCTACAATCCAGAAGCTTCTTGATGATGGCGCAAAGGTTATCCTTTGCTCACATCTTGGCAAGGTTAAGAATGGTCCTAACGAGGGCGAGTCATTAGCACCTGTTGCTAAGAGACTTTCAGAGAAGCTCGGCAAGGAAGTTAATTTCGTAGCAGATTACAACGTTACAGGCGAGGCTGCAACAGCTGCAGTTGAGGCTATGAACGAGGGCGATGTTGTATTATTACAGAATACACGTTTCCGTGGCAAGGAAGAGACAAAGAACGGCGAGGAGTTCTCAAAGGAGCTTGCTGATCTTTGTGATGCATATGTTTGTGATGCTTTCGGTTCTTCACACAGAGCTCATGCATCAGTAGCAGGTGTTACAGATTGTGTACGTGCCAAGGGCGGCGAGTGTGCAGTTGGTTATCTTATGCAGAAGGAGATTGATTTCCTCGGTAATGCAGTTGAGAATCCTGTTCGTCCATTCGTTGCAATCCTCGGCGGAGCTAAGGTTGCAGATAAGTTAAATGTTATCAACAACCTTCTTGAGAAGTGTGATACACTTATCATCGGCGGAGGTATGGCATTTACATTCTTAAAGGCAAAGGGCTATGAGATTGGTAAGTCATTAGTAGATGATGAGAAGATTGATTACTGTAAGGAAATGATGGACAAGGCAGAGAAGCTTGGAAAGAAGCTTTTACTTCCTATCGATACAACAATCGCAGCAAGCTTCCCGGATCCAATCGATGCTCCAATCGAGGTATCAGTTGTTGACGCTGACAAGATTCCTGCAGACATGGAAGGTCTTGATATCGGTACAAAGACTGCAGAGCTTTACGCAGATGCTGTTAAGTCAGCAAAGACAGTTGTATGGAACGGACCTATGGGTGTATTCGAGAATCCTATTCTTGCAAAGGGTACTATTGCAGTAGCAAAGGCTCTTGCTGAGACAGACGCTACAACAATCATCGGCGGCGGTGATTCAGCAGCAGCTGTTAACCAGTTAGGCTTCGCAGACAAGATGTCACACATTTCAACAGGCGGCGGCGCTTCTCTTGAGTTCTTAGAGGGCAAGGAGCTTCCGGGCGTAGTTGCAGCAGATGACAAGGCTGTAGCAAGAAGAAAGATCGTAGCAGGCAACTGGAAGATGAACATGACTCCAAGCCAGGCTGTAGCACTTTGCGAGGAGTTAAAGGACTTAGTTAAGTCTGATGACGTAGACGTTGTTTACTGTGTACCTGCAATCGACATCGTTCCTGTTGTTGAGGCAGTTAAGGGCACAAACGTTGAGGTTGGTGCTGAGAACATGTACTTCGAGGAGAAGGGTGCTTACACAGGCGAGATTTCAGCAGCTATGTTAGTTGACGCAGGCGTTAAGTATGTTATCATCGGCCACTCAGAGAGAAGAGATTACTTCAAGGAGTGCGACTGCTTATTAAACAAGAAGGTTAAGAAGGCATTTGAGGCAGGTCTTACACCAATCCTTTGCTGCGGCGAGAGCCTAGAGCAGAGAGAGATGGGCGTTACTATGGACTGGATCAGACTTCAGATTAAGTCAGACCTCGTTGGCGTTTCAGCAGCTCAGGTAGCAAGCATGGTTATCGCTTACGAGCCAATCTGGGCTATCGGCACAGGAAAGACTGCTACAACAGAGCAGGCTGAGGAGGTTTGCAAGGGTATCCGTGAGTGCATCGCTGAGATTTATGATGATGCAACAGCAGCAGCAGTTCGTATCCAGTACGGCGGCTCAGTAAATGCAGGCAATGCAGCAGAGTTATTTGCACAGCCTGATATCGACGGCGGTCTTGTTGGCGGCGCTTCGCTTAAGGCTGACTTTGGCAAGATTGTAAATTACAAATAATATAAAATAGTTTCGCATTTGCGGTCGAATCATCAGTAGGATCGGGCATATAAGACTGACTTGTATGTAAATTCATTGTTTACTGCTTTGTGGTCGAATCATTAGACGAATCGGGTATATAAGACCAACGGTTTTGTCTGTGACGGACATACAGGACATATTATTATCTCTGACAAATCAGATGAACATGACCGGCTGCAAATGGTGAGAACAAAGTATATAAAAATTTAATTTTTATAACCCTCTCATTTTATAATATTTGCTTGTGTTTGTAAAAGATTCAAAGTATAATTGAATTACATGCAAGCATTGCAAATACTATGAATGGGAGGGTTTTATTATGAAATACGTATGTGACATTTGTGGATTTGAGTATGATGAAGAGGCTGGATATCCTGAAGGCGGTATTGCACCTGGTACACCATGGAGCGAGGTTCCTGATGATTTTGTATGTCCTGTATGCGGCGTTGACAAGGATAACTTTTCAGAGGCTTAAATATTAATGTGAACTAATGATGGCAGTATACCTTGCAGGGTATGCTGCCTGAATTTTTGAAAAGCAGATGTGTTGTCAGGCACATGCGCCTTGATTAAGATGAATTATTGATAAATCCTTAATAGATTTTTTAAGGCGTACTGTCAGGCACATGCGCCTGGATTAAGTATACTTTGTGATTTTGCAAAGTAGATGCGGAGGTAGAGTGAGTTGAATTTTAACAGGCTTGAGCAGAATATAATCGATGTGATGACGGAGCAGCAGCTTAAGCTCGGCTACAGAAGCGAGGTCGTAAGACTGTATTATCCGCTGCTGTCGTTGAACAGGTTTTTGGGTACGGAATATGATGCCGTACAGATGAAGGCTGCGCTTGATGAGTTTTGTGAATATGCATCGGAGCGTCTTGGAAGGATTACGATAACAAATAAAAAAGACAGATTCTGCTTCGTGATGCCGCCGCAGGCTGGCGATTATGTGCATGAGCACGCTGATGAAAATGGCTTTCTTTACGAGCTGATAAAGCAGGTGGAAAAGCATGGCGTCACGATTAATGATGTGCTTGACATTTTCAAAAAGTATTCGGATGAGGTGCATTTTGAACAGGTGGACAATGGCGAGTTTGATTATCTTGTGTATTTTGAAGATGGCAGACCGGACGATTTCAGGTACTGCATTACAGACGAGGGCGCGCATGTGATTTACCACAGATACACGAAGGAGGATTATGAGGACTTCGGATTTTAAACAGTATAGATATATGAAAGAGGATTACGGGAATTTCGGATTAAAAAAAGTAATGTAAATAGTAGTTGCAAGTAAGCGAAAATAATAGTACAATTAAGCGTTGTAATAGTAAATGATTTAAATGCAAAGGAGATAGAATTGATGAGTAAGAAGCCAACAGTTTTAATGATTCTTGACGGTTACGGACTTAATTATATAGTAAAGGGCAATGCCGTTGCACAGGCAAAGACGCCTGTTATGGACAAGCTTATGTCAAGCTGCCCATTTGTGCAGGGCAACGCCAGCGGCATGGCAGTAGGACTTCCTGAGGGTCAGATGGGTAACTCCGAGGTAGGACATCTTAACATGGGTGCCGGACGAATTGTTTATCAGGAGCTTACAAGAATTACAAAGGAGATTCAGGACGGAACTTTCTTTGAAAATGAGGCATTTCTTGAGGCGGTTGCAAACTGCAAGAAGAATGATTCTGCGCTTCATTTATACGGTCTTGTATCAGACGGCGGCGTTCACAGCCACAATACACACATTTATGGTCTGTTAGAGCTTGCAAAGAGAAATGGCCTTAAGAAGGTTTACGTTCACTGCTTCCTCGACGGAAGAGACACACCGCCTGCATCAGGCAAGGATTTTGTTGCACAGCTTGTTGAAAAGATGAAGGAAATCGGTGTCGGCGAGGTCGCATCAGTAAGCGGACGTTACTATGCAATGGACAGAGACAATCGTTGGGACAGAGTTGAGCTTGCATACAAGGCACTTACGAAGGGCGAGGGCAAGACCGGAACAGACCCGGTAGAGCTTATTCAGGCTTCATACGACGAGGGAGTTACAGACGAGTTCGTGATTCCTACAGTAGTAATAAAGGACGGCGCTCCGGTAGCGACAATTAAGGACGGCGACTCAATTATTTTCTACAACTTCAGACCTGACCGCGCAAGAGAGCTTACAAGAGTATTCTGCGCAGACGAGTTTGACGGCTTTGACAGAGGCGAGAGAGTGAAGACAACATACGTTTGCTTCACAGAGTATGACGTGACCATTCCAAACAAATTAATAGCCTTCAAGAAGGTTTCAATTACAAATACATTTGGTGAATATCTTGCAGCACACGGACTTAAGCAGGCAAGAATCGCCGAGACAGAGAAGTACGCTCACGTTACATTCTTCTTCAACGGCGGCGTTGAGGAGCCAAACGAGGGCGAGGACAGAATCCTTGTCAAGTCTCCAAAGGTAGCAACCTACGACCTTAAGCCTGAGATGAGCGCATACGAGGTATGCGACAAGCTCGTTGGCGCAATCAAGTCAGACAAGTATGATGTCATTATCATCAACTTTGCAAATCCTGACATGGTAGGTCACACAGGCGTTGAGAGCGCAGCAATCGCAGCAGTTGAGGCTGTTGACGAGTGCGTTGGCAAGGCTGTAGATGCAATTAAGGAAGTAGGCGGTCAGATGTTCATCTGTGCCGACCACGGAAATGCAGAGCAGCTCATCGACTACGAGACAGGCGCACCATTCACCGCACACACAACGAACCCTGTACCATTCATCATCGTAAATGCAGACCCTTCATACAGGCTGAGAGAGGGCGGCTGCCTCGCAGATATCGCTCCGACACTTATCGAGATGATGGGCATGGAGCAGCCGAAGGAAATGACAGGCAAATCGTTGATTATAAAATAAAGGCTTCTTTAAAACCTTATATTTTTTAAACATGGTCAATTTATATAAATGTAAGTCAGACACGCTTGCGCTCCGTAAAATGCGTAGCGGATGACTTGCCAAAATTAATGAATAAATTATTTAAAGGCTTCTTTAATCTACCGGATGTCGGGGAGGAGAGAAGCCTTTTTATCATGGATGGATTTTTTAAAATATTTTAATAGCTGGTGTTAATCAGAAAAAAGTATTTACAAACAGCATTTAAAATGATAAAATTAAAGCACGATTGTAAGAAAAGAAGGTGAGCCAAAATGACTAATCAAAATGATAATGATGTAATATTTGATGCTATTATTGAGATTGCCGGAGAGAATTTTGGGATTATTACAACAAGGCAGATTGAGGAAGCCGGATTTTACAGAGGCATTATTAAAAGGTTTGTTGATGAGGGCAGGCTTATTAAAGAGTCAAAAGGCTTATATTCATTGGCGGATGAATTCCCGGACGAATACGTTCTGCTGCAAAAAAGAAGCGGAAAGATGATTTTTTCCTATGGAACCGCTTTGTATTTGTGGGGCATGTCAGACCGAATTCCACATTTTATTTCAGTAACCGTGCCACAGGGTTTTAACAGCACAAGGATAAAGAAGTACAATGATAAAATTAAATTTCATTATGCGGGGAAGGATGTTTGGGATTTGGGCATTACTCATACAAACAACAGCCTTGGGAATGATGTCATGCTCTATGATAAGGAGCGATGTATCTGCGATATGGTAAGCATGAAGAAGGAGGTTGACAAGCAGGTATATATTCAGGCAATAAAGGAATATTTTAAGGGCGATTACGATTCGAGGAAGCTTATAAAGTACGCAAAGATATTGGGAGTGGAAGAGAAGATTCGTGACTACATGGAAGTGTTGACTTAGGGGGGGGTAGTGAAAATGCATATGCGGCGCATTTAAAATACGGAGATGTAATGGATAATGTGCTTGAGGTTGGCAGGTTTTTGAATGAATAAAATAAAAAAGGCTTCTTGAATTCGCTGAGAATAGGGGAGGAGAGAAGCCTTTTTTGAAAATATATATTTACTTTCATGCTAATATCAGTTATAATATTAGCATGAAAGGAGTGATTGTATGACCTCATTTGAAGAGATTGAAATGTTGTTTGAAGACAATAATGGTATTGTAAAAACAGCACAAGCCTTAGAGAGCGGCATTTCAAAGCATGCCCTTTATGCCTATGCTAAGAAGTTTGGCGTTGAGCAGGCTGCACATGGAATTTTTATTTCAAAAGACGCGTGGAATGATAGCATGTATATTCTTCATCTGCGCTGTGCTCAAGGAATATTTTCGCACGAGACAGCACTGTATTTGCATGACCTTACAGACCGTGAGCCGGACGAGTATTCAATCACCGTGAAAACAGGGTATAATCCGGCAAATTTAAAATCCGATGGAGTCAAAGTCTACACAATCAAAAAGGAATTGCATGATGTGGGCGTTACCACGATGGAGACACCCTTTGGGCATGAGGTTAATGTTTATGATGCGGAGCGCACAATTTGCGATATTGTCAGAAGCAGGAGCCAAATTGAAATGCAGACATTTCAGGGTGCACTCAAACAATACGCTGCCAGCAGGAAAAAAGATTTACGGCGGCTGATGAGCTATGCGCAGATGTTTCATGTGGATAAGATTCTGAGACAGTATTTGGAGGTGCTTTTATGATAATGTGCTGAAAATAGAAACAAGCGTGGTTATGGAAAAGCTTTGGATTGCGTATCAGAAAAAATACTCTTATGCTTCGGATTTGCCATGGCATACAGTTATGGATTCGGTTCGAATGCTATTCGGGGTGGCATTGGGTTGATACGAATATCCTGAGATTTTTACGGATGCATTCGGAAAATATATTATTGACGAAAGCTGCATGTCCCGATATGCAAAAAGGCGTGGAGCATCTGACCGGATGAGAAGGTTTATAGCGTATGAAACAGGGATTAGATTGAGGCTGGGGTAGAAATGCTGTGCATAAATGATTAAGACTGATAGAATTTTAAAGGAACATAGAATTTAGTGATTATAAAAAAGGCTTCTTGAAATCGCTTGATATATCAGGCAATTTTAAGAAGTCTTTTTATAGTCTTAAGAGTCTATACAGTTTAATTAATCTATGCAAAATCAGGAGTAATATTCAATGAAGGTCTATAATCACAAGATAATTAATTGTTGGCAATCGCAACGGCGCACTCCATAAGCTTAATGACAGAATCAAGCTGCTCGTCAGGAATCTGCTGCGCTAAAATCAAAAGCGGCGAGGAGTCTTTGTCAGTTTCGTCGCCAAATAATATATAATCAGTTGATAAATATAAAGTCTGCGAGAGGTTCACAAGGGTTGCCAGTGACATGCCTCTGGCTCCCAATTCTATATCCGAGCAAAACTTTGATGAAATGTCAAGCTTCTCCGCCAACTGCTCACGGGTATAGCCCATCTGCTCCCGCTTCGCGCGAATGCGCGCACCGATAGCCTTGTAATCTAGTTCCATATTCAATTGCCCCTTTCATCTTTTGTATAGTAGTTATCTGATAACATTATAAGATTAGTTTATATGTTTGTGGAGAAATATAAATAAACTATGAGCGTGGAAAAATTTGCAACTGAAAGCGTTGACAGATAAATAAATATGCGTTATTATTTATATATAGACAATTTAATGCAAAAAACGATAAAAACAGTTAAGGTATGAAGAAAATTTATTAAAAACAGAAGATTATATGGAGACAAACTATGAAGGGTGAAGGGAAAAAAGTATTAATCACAGCTATTGCCACTATTATTGCTGGTGTGCTTGGAGCAGTTGCTGGTGGGGTTGTTACGCACATTATGGATCAGAAGACAATTGAAAAATCTATTGTTGAAATTTTATCGGAAAAGTTTGATTCGGTGGATGAAAATATGAGCTACAGAACAGCTCTTGAAAATATTTATGAAGATTCAAAAGAAAAGGGTGAAATGATATCATCGCTTACCGAAGAAAAACAATCGCTAGAAGATAAAAATAATGAGTCGGAAAATAACAATAAAGAACTTCAATCGATAGTAGATGATTTAAATGACCAATTAAATTCTGCTGAAAATCTGAATGAAATGATACAAGAAGCAAAATCATATGCAGCATCAGAACAATATGACTTGGCAATTAATTTGTTAGAAGGACTTCCCTCACAAAGTAATGAAGCTGTTGTCTTATTGAAAGATTATAAGATTAAATACGAGTCTCAGGTTGCAGCACAAATTAGTGCACATCTTAAAAGCGAAGAGTATGATAAGGCAGAAGAATTAATAGATTATGCAATAATTATTTTGCCGGATAGTTCAGTTTTTAAAGATAAAAAAGGAGAAGTTACGTCTGCAAGACCAAGTTATTTATTGGATGTTGTTAAGCCGTATGAGACTAAAAATTATATAGAAAAAATTGCAGGTGAAATAATTCAGATGGGTGGGATAGAATATTATAATGGATTTGAATTACAGTCTATTACTTATAGAGGGTATGCGATTTTTAATTTAAATGAGAAATATACAAAAATATCTGGCATAATTGGACATGTTGATTCCTCCGGTGATAAAGATAAAATATTAAAAATATATACCGATGGAATATTAGTAGATACGATGGAAATAAAATACCAAGAACTACCAAGAACGATTTCGATAAATGTTTCAGGAATTAAGCAACTGAAATTTGAAGTGTCACCTGCGCTAAATTTGGATAGTTGTAAAATAGGATTTGCAGAGTTAATGGTGCATTAATATGTGATTATGTTTTATTTATATACAAGTGGAGGATAAGATGCAATGAAGATTGTTATAGTTATAATTGCAATAGTTTTTGATTCAATTTATATCATTTATAATTTGTTCTTTGAAATTGAAAAATTTAAAGTCATTGGATCGAAAAAGTATACCAATCCTTGTACCAAGCTTGAGAACGAGCGTTGTACAAGCCCTTTATGGAGGCGTATATTGTATGATAGAAATAAAAATTGCGCGAGAATAAAATGTCCAGGATATATTTATGTTGAAAATGGAAAAGAGACAGAACCATTTTCATTTTGGTCAATTCCAAAGATTGTATTAAAACAAGCACCCGCACTATCTGCATTAGCTTTATTGCTTTTGAAATTATTGGAGTAATATATCTGTACATAATTTTTATCTAAGCATTAATTTAGCAATTTAATATCAGACAATAAGCTTCTAGAAATTTATTATAATGTCTCTTTCACATAAAACGAAGATCTTTAAGGAGGAAATGATATGAGGAAAAAAAACAATGAAGGTATGATATTGAAAAAAGATTATGTAGGACGTAGTCATGTTTTTAAAAAATATTTTCGATGGATAGAAATGCTGTTGACACCAACTGCAGAGTCATATAGATTAATTCCGTTTGAAAAATTATATGTTGATCATCCATTATTAGAGTTGATGACAAAACATAAGGAGAAAAAGGAAATAGATGAGCTGTATTATTTAACCGGACTAACTGGAAGTGGAAAAACAAGCCTTCTTAAACGAACATTTGAATATTATGAAAATACATATGTATTTGATAATTATAATTTAATTATACCATTTTCTTGTGATGGCGTAGTGGGAGATATTAGTTCTTTAAAAAAGACTTTAGCAAGTTTTCTTATGGGAATAACTGAGAAAATCTGTGAAAAATATAGTGTGGATAATTTTAACAAAAACAATATAGAAATAGATAAATTTGTTGAATATATAAAAAATAGACGTGCACAATTTTCTGTAAATAGAAATAGTTGGCGTAAATTAACGAACGAAGACCTTTTAGACCAATTATATGAAGAAGATACTTTGGAATTAGCTCTTTTATCTTTTAAATATATTATGTCTAAAGAAAAAGTGCTAATTGATCATGTTGTGTTTGTTATGGATGATGTTGAGGCAGTAGGAAAAGATAATGAACTTATTCCAATTTATCTTGCAAATAAAATTAATTCATGTCTTATTAATCGAAGTGAAAAAGAAAAAGTTAAATGGTGTAGTTCAGTTTTTATTGCATGTAGACATTTTATTTGGAGAATATTTTCTACTAAAAGAGAAAACAAAGAAGATGATGATTTAATTTTTTTAAGTCAAATAGATAAAAATACAATGGAAGCGTTTGGATATAATGACTGCTATGATATGGATGATGTTCCATCAGGTGATTCGAATGACACTGGATCCAAAAAAGAAAAACCATCAATGGAACAAATAATAGCAAAAAGAAAAAATGCTATTATAGACATTTTAAATAATGATGAAGATAAACAAGCATTTAAAGAAATATGTTATGTAATAGATGATATTGTAGATTATGTTGGAGATTTACTTCTGGAACTTTGCGTAAATGACTATAGACTAACATTTCGTGCAATAAGAGACATTTTGTGTAATAAAACTTGGCTTCAAAAATCCGAAGATATTAATGGTGCATTTAAAATTACAACAGCTGAAGATAGTTTTTTTAAGAACAGAGCAAATATATTTAGAGCACTAGCATTAGGGGAAAACAAAGTTTATAGTAGTGAGTGTAGCGTTATACCTAATTTACTGAGAAACAGAAAAGATGGAGGTGATTTGTGGCAATTGCTTACATTTAAGTTTTTTGTGAAAAAAGCTGGTTTTTATGATTGGAAGGTTTCTTTGCACAGAAATGATATTATTGATTCAATAGGACAAGTCTTTGTTCAAAATGAGCAATGTATAAAAGAATTTGAAGAATCATTAAATTACTTAATTTTAAAACGAATATTGCTTAGAGGGAAAATGCAAGAACAAAGAGATTCTGTGGATTTAGCAGATATTGACCTTGATACAATTACATATATTTATCCATCAAAAGCAGCTAAAATGTTGTGGGATAGTTTATCTGAAAGAAGCATTCTGTTTGAAATGTTTATTGATGACTGTTGGATTGAAAGAGAAGAAACTGTTATTCAAAGTAAGTATAAACAGTTTAATTGGACAAATTACAATGAATGTATTGATTATTTAGATTATTTGATTAGTGTGGAGAGTGAAATAAGATTAGTTCCAAAAAACAGAGGCACTGAAGATTTATATATGGATTGTTTTGGAGAGATACCTGTTACAAAACAATTATTTATGGGTTTAAAAAATAGTTATAAACAGTATTTTAAAAACACAGAAGATTCCGATGAGCGAAGTTCGCAGTTTAAAGAACGGTTAGAACAATTAGAGGAAAGAATACAAGACTTAAGTTTTGAAAAGCAATAAGTGAAGAGAATAATTATAATATTTTGAAGAGAGTATGAAAGTTTATCTGTCGTACTTTGATCTAGTGTTCTGTTGCAGGCATATGTCTTGTAACATACTACAAGAGATGTTTAATAATAATAACTATTATTATCTCTATCGAGTGGTATGAGAAACAAACCAATTCACAGTATCTTATATATCATGATTTAATGTACAGATGAGATAAAGAATAAGCTGTGATTTTATGGGTATGAAGACATGGTATGATATCTTTAAACAATTCTACTTAAAATTGGAGGGTAAGTATATAGATTAAGGAGGAGGAGTACAACATGACAACATCAGATGTTCTTTCAATAATTGCAATTGTTGTATCCGTTATTGGCTTTGTTCTTAGCCGACGTATAGATAGTTTTTTGTATGGGCCGCAGTGTAGGATTGCTGCTTTCTCTGTTTCTAAAGGATTACAAATTCAACTCGAAAATGTTGGTGAAAGAATTATGCATATAAAATGTGTTACATATACTGTTGATGATGATATATATAATAAGGAGTTTTATACGAATAATCTATCATCGCTTTTTTATAGTTTACCATGTGTAACTAGATCAGAAGTTAGGCTTGTGGATGAAGTGCTTTTTCCAAACTCAAAACACAAGTTATTGACTACAACTTTTGATACACAGGATGATTTAATGAAGGCATGGGAAATAGTAAACCGGTTAACGGTAAAAGTTGAGTATCATGGTCCAATAAAAAGATTTAGACCAACTTATAGGTCATTAAGTTGTGATTATAGAGCATTTATTGATGTTATGAAAGATCCAAATGGCGATATACGCAAGCTGAAAGCATTTCTTGAATAAGATTGATTCAAATGATAATTTTAAGGCCAATTATGGGGGGACAATAATATGTTTACCTGGACATACAAAGGAATAATAGCATATGTGACAAAATTAGCAGTGGCGCATTTTGTTGAGAGTTATTTAACAAATGATGATTCTGACGAAAATATTGTTTCATCAACTGCGTCAAATATTGCTGCTGCTGCATCCGAAATTGTCAAAAGCATTAGCATACAAAAGAGGGATGATACCCCAGAGAGATTGTATTTAAGAACTTTTGAAGAGGTTATACGAACTTCTATAAAAGAAGTTTTTGTACGAGAAGATATTGATGAAATAATGTCAATTTTATCAGTAGTGTCAATTGCCAATTATCAAAATCCTGATAGAAGAGAATTAAAAGATGCAATATGGGAAGCTCTGGAGTTTAACGGCATTACAGAATATAATAGTAATATATCGGATGAAACAATATATTATTTTATTGATAAAGTATCCGCTAAGATGCAGACAAAGATAAATGAAAGTGATACATTAATTAATTTTGTCAGCTATATAATTGCACAAGAAACACAGAAGACAGTTGTTGAGATAAAACAAATAGTAGAAAGCACTGATTCCCAAGTTAAGGATATGAATCAGGTGTTAAATGAAATATTATTTAAACTACATGAACAAGGTGGTGAAAATAAAAAACTGTTAGAATATATTGCCTCAATATTTATTGAGTATGGATTTGAATTTGAAAAAACAAAAGAATTAAGTTTTTCAGAATGTGTTAAAAAAAACAAAGAGGTTTTTGAAGCTAAATGGAAAGAACCACTTTTTATGCAAACAAAAGAAGAACGTGTACTTACACTGGAAGATACTTATGTTTGTCATGAGGCAGGATTGTATATAAAAACAAATAATGAACAAGATTGCGATTACAATAAAATGGATACAAAAATAAACAACGCAGAAGAATATGTAATCAAATTTGTTGAAAATACTCAGTATAGAGCAAACAGCATGCTTATTACTGGTGTACCAGGCATTGGAAAGACCAGTTTGATTTCATATGTTATTCACAACGCAAAATCTATAGCTCCAAATTCTTTGATTGTTTTAAAATTCAAGGATTTTTCTAAGTCAGAAATTCATGAGGCAAGAGATAAAAATGAAAGTGCGTTATTGTATGTGATAAAAAAGAAGTTAAACATAAAAAATAAAAATATTCTTGATGTATTGGCTGATAAGGTACTAATTTTAGATGGATTTGATGAGTTGATACAATTAGGAAATAATAAAGAATTATTGGCTGAATTGGTTAATGAAATAAAACAAAAAGGGATGACAAAGTTAATCATAACATCTAGGGATGGATCATATATAAATTTCGAAGATGTTGAAATTTGGCAAAAACTACAATTGAAATATTTTTCGGAAGCCAAGGTAAAAGAATATTATCATAAACTAACAGGTAAAAGAATTTCGATTGCTAAAGAAATCGATGTTAATAAAGGCTTAGGAATACCGGTTTTGTTATATTGGGCTATAGTAACTGGCAATGATATTAGTTCAAAAGATATTGAAAAAACTTTATATGAAAAGATGTTTTCACTAAATGGGGGATTTTTTGACAGATATGGAAGCTGGGAACATTCGGGATATGATTCAGCTCAACATCCTACGTCTAAGTATAAGAAGCCTTATAGTGTCTTATTAAAGAAACTGGCTTTTTTTATGTTTGTAAATAATAAAAAAAGAGTTTCCGAAAATGAATATATGTCATTAGCCGTAGGGATTAAATATAATAATAGATACATATTTGAAAAAGAATCTAGTGTCTTTATGGATTTCCCAATTAGTTATTATGGAAGTGGACATGAAATAGAATTTATACATTCATCTTTACGCGATTATTTTATAGCTGACTATTTGTTTTCAGAGTTGAAAAAATATATAACTCAAGGAGAAATAAAAGGGGAAGAAATAGTTGAGTTTGTAGGAAGGTTGATTGAATTATTTAAAGATATAGATTTATCTGATGAAGAAGAAATTAAAGAATTTTTGCGCTCTAAAATTAATAATAATATAGATGGTAAAAAGAATTTTTTTGTAACTCTTGATATGTTGTTGCGTAATGGAACACAGGCTTATTTAAAAGAAAGATATACAATTGAGAAAGAAAAAAATGTGTTTGTTAATTTGTTTGTTTTGTTACGAATGTGGAAATATGACAAGGAATTTATTTCCTTGGAAAGTAAAGACAAATTAACAAAATATATTAGACTGTTGGGAAAAATAAATTTGGATAATTTTAATCTGGAGGGTCTTGATTTAAGTGGAATAAATTTTGAAAACTGTACATTAAGGAATGCTAATTTAAAAACAGTGGATTTTTCAAGAACAAATATGAAGTATGCGGAATTAACAGGTTCTACTGTATGGAAAGCAGATTTTACATCAGCAGATTTAACTGGTGCAAAATTAATGTGTTCTGATATTGTATATGCTATCTTTGACAGAACAAAATTAATACAAATTGATTTAAATGGTTTTAACTTATCAAATTTAAAACTCAATTTGGTTGATATGTCTGAAGCACAATTGGAAAACACGATGTTAGAAAATGCAGAATTTAAAAATGTTAATTTACATAATGCTAATTTAAAAAATACATCATTAAAAAATAGTAAGATAGTTAATTCAGATTTTAGCGATTCGGATTTTGAAGGTGCAAATTTAGAAGGCGTTATTCTTGAGCGTATAAATTTGTGTCACACAAATTTAAAAAACACTTCTTTAAATAAAGCGAAATTAGATATGGATGATATAAGCTATGCAAATTTATCAAGTTCAAATTTGAAATGTGCAAGCATGAGATCAACAATTTTAGAAGACTCAAATTTAAAATATGCAAATCTTCAAGAAGCAGATTTAAAAGGTGCAAATCTCAAAGGTGCAGATTTGCAAAATACAGATTTTAATGGAGCAAATTTGCAAAGCGCAAATCTACAGGGTGCTAATCTTATAAAGGCGAATTTGAAGATGGTTAATTTTAAATCTGCAAACTTAAAAGATGCAAATTTACAAGAAGCAGACTTAAGAGGTGCGGATGTACAACTTGCAGATTTGGAAGGATGTAATTTGATTGGTGTTGATTTGCGAGAAGTGAAAAACTATAATGAAGCAAATATAGAAAAAACAATTACATTAGGATCTGTTACAGATGATGAGTTTGATATAAAAAGAAAAAACATCGATTCTGATGATATTATATCTTTTGTTGAAAACAAGATAATAAGTGAAACATCTAAAGGTAGTAACACAATTGATAAGAATAAAGATTTAAATTTAAATTCTGATGGTGAATTTGAGATTATAACTCAAAAGGAGATTGAAGAGTTATCAAAGAGAAATTAAAAATAGGGTTGTTCTGGAATGCATAATGATTAAAGCCACGCAATACTATTGTATTAAGAAATTGCGTGGCCTTCATAATCTATGTAATGTACTTTACTTTTTAAAAAGATCAGAATGTGAACCTGTATCGACTAGAGCTAGACCAATCCATCAAGAAGAGATAGGTCGAGTCCACGCTTCATCATCAGTTTGTAGCTCTTTTTAAATGCAGCCGTAAATTTAACCTGATACATTATTTCTCCAGAGCTTCCTTTAATTCTTCCATGCTTGCATATCCTTGTATTTCAGGGTCGCGGGATATACGTTTTGCTTCTTTCATAGCCTCCAGTGTCTGTTTGTTATACTGTGGAATCTCAACAGAAAACGGAAGGCCACCGCGAAGGACACATTGATGCAAGAACATATTGACCGCTCCGGACATATCCAGACCAAGTGTGGAGAATCTGGCAATTCATTTCCACCATCAAACCAGCCCTTTTTCATTGACTTTTCCCCCACTTCGTTTATAATTATATTATAAGATTGACGAAACGTTTTATCTTTTGGGGAGAAGATTAAAAACGGTGGTATGTTTCATAATTATTATATGTAGATGCTGACTGGGGCGGATGGTGAACATTTTCCCAGAGCAGCAAGTATAGAGAAAAGGAGAATGTATTTATGGCAAACAGATTTGTACTCAATGAAACATCTTATCACGGAGCGGGGGCAATTAAGGATATTGCGACGGAGGCCGCTGTCAGGGGATTTAAGAAGGCACTCGTGTGCTCGGACCCGGATTTGATTAGGTTTGGTGTGACGAAGAAGGTTACGGATGTGCTTGATGAGGCTGGACTTGCATATGATATTTACTCGAATATTAAGCCGAACCCGACTATTGAAAATGTGCAGCTTGGAGTTGAGGCTTTTAAGGCTGCAGAGGCAGATTATATTATTGCAATCGGTGGCGGTTCGTCAATGGACACGGCGAAGGGCATTGGTATTGTGATTGCGAATCCGGATTTTGCGGATATCAGAAGCCTTGAGGGCGTGGCTCCTACGAAGAACAGGTCGGTGCCGATATTTGCGGTGCCTACGACGGCTGGAACGGCGGCAGAGGTAACTATTAATTACGTTATTACTGATGTTGAGAAGAACCGCAAGATGGTTTGTGTGGACCCGAAGGACATTCCGGTGGTTGCATTTGTTGACCCGGATATGATGTCTACCATGCCGAAGGGACTGACGGCTGCAACCGGTATGGATGCGCTGACGCATGCCATTGAGGGCTATATTACGGCGGCTGCATGGGAGCTTTCGGACATGTTCCATTTGAAGGCTATTGAGATTATTGCGAGAAGCTTGAGGGGAGCTGTTGCAAATACTCCTGAGTGCAGAACCGATATGGCGCTTGGACAGTATGTGGCAGGCATGGGCTTTTCAAATGTCGGACTTGGTATCGTGCATTCGATGGCTCATCCGCTGGGTGCGCTTTATGATACTCCGCACGGCGTTGCAAATGCTATTATTCTGCCGACGGTTATGGAGTACAATGCAGAGGCGACAGGCGAGAAGTACCGCGAGATTGCCAGAGCAATGGGCGTGAAGGGCGTTGACGATATGACGCAGGAGGAGTATAGAAAGGCTGCAATAGATGCGGTAAGACAGCTTTCACAGGACGTAGGTATTCCGGCAGATTTGAAGGATATCGTAAAGAGAGAGGACATTCCGTTCCTTGCACAGTCGGCGTATGATGACGCCTGCAGACCGGGCAATCCGAAGGAGACCAGTGTAGAGGATATTACGAAGCTTTACGAGTCGCTGATGTAATTATGAACCAACGGATGTTTTGAGAGGCTAACGAGTTGCTGGTGTAATTACGAGCCGGCGGTGCGTTTTATAATGCGATGAAGATACAGATGTGATTGACATTGCATCTTAGATGAATAAAAGATAATTATATTTTGCGGGTCCGGCATTATGCCGGACCCGTTGGTGATATATGAAAACTTGATGATGATGAAGTCGCTAAAAAGGCATTAAATGCTATGAAAGAAGCTAGTCAGAGTGTTGATTTGCTGAGCTAAAAAATAATGCATTTTATCGTTGTGTCAAGATGATTAATGCGTGCATTTTCTCTTTACAATATACAAAAAACAAGATATAATTATATCACAATAATGATATGGAGGCGATTGTGATGATTATAAAAGCATCAGCGGCATTAAGAAATGATTATTCATCAATATCTAATTTAGCTAAAGAGACAATGGAGCCTATATATATAACCAAGAATGGTGAGGGCGATTTGGTACTAATGAGTATTGAAGCATTTGAAAGAAGGGAGCAATTATATAAGCTTCGTGAAAAAGTGCTTCAGGCAGAACAGGAACGTATTGACGGAGCGGAAGGATTAAGTGTCTCAGAAGCTAAAAGCAGGTTGAGGGAAAGATTAAATGAAGTATAAAATCAGTATTCTTCCTACTGCATGGGAAGATTTAAAACGTATTGAAGATTGGTATTACATTCAGTTCGATGCTGATACCGCATTAAACGTTGTTGATAGTATTTTGAATGCGATTAACAGGCTGGAGGAGTATCCCGATTCGGGTTCTTTGACGCCGGATGAATGGTTAAATGAACAGGGATATCGTATGGTTATATGCAAAAGACATATTGCCATTTACAGATATATTGAAAATGCAGTTTTTATTTATCACATTGCCGACACAATGACTGAATATAAAAAATTATTTCATTAAAAAATATCCAGTAGGGCGAGTTTATATAACATATATATTTTTTTGCCCTAAATGTCAAAAAATTAGTGGAATTATCTTTTAATGTGTTGTACAATAGGTTCATAAAGTTTTTATAAAGCATTTATAAAAATATTGAATGCACAGGAGGAGAAAATTATGGATTTTGCATCAACAGCATGGGCGCTTATTCCGCCTATAGTTGCAATTGCACTTGCACTTATTACTAAGGAAGTGTATATGTCATTGTTAATCGGTATCATTTCGGGAGCACTGCTTTACTGTAAGTTTAATGTGCTTTCGGCAGTTGAGACCACCTTTAATATTATGTCAGACAAGATAGGAGGAAATGTTAATATATTGATTTTCCTTGTTTTGCTGGGCATTGTGGTGGCACTTATCACGAAGTCAGGTGCTTCAAGGGCGTACGGTGATTGGGCGTCAAGAACAATTAAGAGCAAGAGAGGAGCTCTTCTTGCTACGATTTTCTTAGGTATGTTTATCTTCGTGGATGACTATTTTAACTGTCTTACAGTTGGTACGGTTATGCGTCCTGTAACTGATAAGCATAAGATAACACGTGCAAAACTCGCTTATGTTATCGATGCGACAGCAGCACCTGTATGTATCGTTGCTCCGATTTCAAGCTGGGCAGCTGCAGTTGGCTCATCGCTTCCGGAGGGTTCGGGCGTTGACGGTTTCAACCTTTTCTTAAGGACAATACCATTTAACCTTTACGCAATTCTTACTATTATCTTCATGCTTTTCATTACCATTAAGGGTATTGATTTTGCAGCGATGAAGAAGTATGAGCAGAAGGTCATCAAGGCTGGTAAGGAAGAGACAACATCTGATGATTCAATGACCATCAGCGGTAAGGGTAAGGTTATTGACATTGTACTTCCGATTGTTGTGCTTATCGTGCTCTGTGTTGCAGGTATGCTTTACACAGGCGGTATTCTTGACGGAGTTGGCATTATTGATGCGTTTGCTGATTGTGATGCATCACTTGCACTTGTGCTCGGATCATTCTTTACACTTGTATTTATCTTTGTATTCTATATGATCAGAAGAGTCATTACGTTCAAGGATTTCTGCGCAAGCTTTGTTGACGGCTTCAAGGCCATGACACCGGCTATATTGATTCTCTGCCTTGCATGGACACTTTCAGGCGTATGTGGCGAGGATTATCTGTACATTGGCGGATTTGTAAGTGAGGTTGTAGGAGGAAATGCTGTTATAGGCATGCTGCTTCCGTGTGTATTCTTCCTTGTAGCGCTCGGATTAGCATTTGCAACAGGCACATCATGGGGTACATTCGGTATCCTTATTCCGATTGCATTACCTGTTATCGGCACAGGCGATATCAATGTTCTTGCATTTGCGGTAGCAGCTATTCTTGCAGGTGCTGTATGTGGCGACCACATTTCACCGATTTCGGATACAACAATTCTTGCTTCGGCAGGTGCGCAGTGTAATCATATCAACCACGTTTCAACACAGATTCCTTACGCACTGTTAGTTGCTGCATGCTGCTTTGTCGGATATCTCGTTGGCGGTATCGCAGGAAATACATGGCTTGGAACAATTGTTGGTTTAGTATGTGTTGCAGTATTGCTTCTGGTTGTTACGGTACTGGATAAGAAAGAAAAAGCAGTTGCGTAAGCATAGAATAAATATATTTGCACAGCAGAGCCGGATACAATTTTGTTAAATAATAAAAAAACAATTATCTGTTTATTGAATTTACAGATAATAAGTAGTATAATCATTACATAAGATATCGAGGATGAATGCGTGCAGTCCGTTGAGGTGCGAAGAAGTTGTACATAGGGGCTTGCGGTGCCTGTTAGTCCATCGATGCAATAGGGCAGGACATTCTGCCACGAAAACTAAAATATTTACAAGGAGAACGATATGGGCAAGTTTGAGATTAAGAATGTAAAAACCGGTATTAAGTTCAATCTTAAGGCTGGTAATGGTGAGGTTATAGCAACTTCAGAGGTTTATACAACAGAGGCTGCATGCCGCAAGGGTATTGCATCTGTTCAGACAAATGCACCGATTGCACCTGTTGAGAACCAGACGACAGAGGGCTTTGCAGTTGAGAAGAACCCTAAGTTTGAGGTTTATCTTGACAAGGCAGGAGAGTACCGTTTCCGCCTTAAGGCAAGAAATGGAGAGATTATCGCAGCAAGCGAAGGCTACAAGGCTTTGGCAGGATGTATGAACGGTATCGATTCTGTCAGAAGAAACGCTGCAGATTCACCAATAGTAAAGCTTGAGGATTAATAATTAGAATGAATAAACTGCTAAAAAACAAATACTATCTTTATTTAACTGAGTTTTTTGCCGGTATGGCAGTGATGGCAGTAGAATTAGGGGCGAGCAGATTGCTCGCCCCATATTTCAGCTCATCACAGATTGTCTGGACAATTATTATCGGCACGATTATGATAGCGATGGCGCTCGGAAATGTCTATGGAGGCAGAAGCGCCGACAAGAACCCGAATCCGGACAGACTTTACATGAGGATTATAATAGCCGCCATATGGATAGCGCTGATTCCTGTCGTCGGAAAATATATTATCCTGCTGATTACAGGACTTTTGGTAGTCACGGTAAATACAAATCTGCTTATCTGGGCGGCATTTATCGCCTGCATGGTTATCTTTGTATTTCCGCTGTTTTTGCTCGGTACGGTTACGCCTTCGCTGGCAAAATACACTATGAGCAGCCTTGACGACAACGGAAAGACTGTTGGCGCGCTTGGCGCATGCAATACAATCGGAAGCATTATAGGTACATTTCTGCCGACATTTGTTACAATTCCAAAGGTCGGAACAGCTGTTACCTTTCTGATATTTTCGGGAGTCCTTTTAGTGCTTGGACTGATTTATTTTGCGGCTGAAAAAAAGAAGCTTATCCCATGTATTATTGCTGTTGTGATTTTCGTGCTTGCAAGCATTTTCGGAAACATCAATGGCTTTGCGTTCTGGGATGATAACAAGACCTATGAGGGTGAGTCGGTTTACAATTATATTTTGATAAAAGAGGATGAGGAAAGCATAAGACTTTCCACAAATGTGCTTTTTGGTGTACAGTCTGTAAAGATGAAGCAAAAAGGCATTTCAGGTAAATATTTTGAATATGACATGGCTGCGCCTTTTATGGCCGGCTTGTCAGAGGATAATGCTGCCAATATACTTGTTCTCGGAAACTGTGCCGGAAATTATGCGACAATATGTCGAGAGTATTTTCCACATTCGGACGTTGAAGGAGTGGAAATAGATGAAAAAATAACGCAGCTTGCGGAAAAATATTTTGATATGCCAAAAGAGGTATCTGTCACAACATATGATGGCAGAGCCTATCTGAATGTTATTGACAAAAAATACGACGTAATCATGGTTGATGCTTATCAGGATATCACGATACCGTTTCAGATGTCGTCGGTTGAATTTTTTACGCTTGTAAAGGAGCACCTGAATAAGAATGGCGTGATGGTCGTAAATTTAAATATGCATAATGAAGAAGAGGGCAGTATAAACAGTTATCTCTGTGACACCATTGCGAATGTATTTGATAATGTTTACACAATTGATGTTGAAGGCTGGTCGGGCAGAGAGCTGTTTGCCTCTGAAAATGGTGATATGTTAAAGTGCCTTGAAGAAGGCATTTCGGGTATAGAGAACGCCGGACTTAAAAGTTTGATGGAGTATGTGTCTGAGGGACTTGTAAGTTACGAAAAGGGCGGGTATATTCTTACTGATGACAATGCGCCGGTAGAGCTTTTGGGCATGAAGGTTATAGACAGCATTATTAAGGATGAGCTGGTATATTATAAAAAAGTCTTTAAGGAAGAAGGCTTTAAGGGACTGCTTAATTCTTATTAAAATTTGATAAATCTTAAAGGAGATATTTAAATGGAGTTAATACAGAGCTTTTCAGTAGACCATACACGTATTGTACCCGGTATTTTCGCAAGCAGAGTCGATTATCTGGGTGATTATACGGTTACAACCTATGACATAAGACTTAAAAGACCTAACAGAGAGCCGGTCATTGATGTTGGGGCGATGCATTCGCTTGAACACATTATTGCAACATTTCTTCGTAATGACCCTGATTGGAAGGATGAGGTTATATATTGGGGGCCGATGGGCTGCCTTACAGGCTTTTATCTTATACTCAAGGGCAGCCGCACTCCGCAGGAGCTTTATGAGTTAATGCTTAGCGCCTTTAAGTCGGTAGAAGGTGTACAGGAGGTGCCGGGCGCAGCAAAGGTAAACTGCGGACATTACCTTATGCACAACCTTGAGATGGCAAAATGGTATGCAAGGGAATTTGCCGGTTATCTTGAAGCAAATGAAGGAAACAGCGATATTTTTGAATATCCCAGGACAGAGCGCCTTGTGACGGATGACGGACAGAATTTCTACGATTCATAATTAAGCAGTTATGACGGTAAATATAGTATCAGGCAAAGTCTTTTAAAGTGTTCGCTTAAGAAAGAAAAGCTTCCGATATGTCCGGTGGCATTTGGAGAGTCAGGTATGAAAGAGAGAATAAAAAATGTACTAAATTACAGGAAAGCACCATTCTGGCTTGTTTGTGTATTTGTTCTGACGACTGCTGCGTTGGTGGCTTTATTAGTGCCGTCAAATTCAAAAAAGAATATGTCAGATGCACCAATGGAGTTGAATCAGGTGGCGGAGAGTACTGCCGATAATACAACTCAGACAGAATCAATAGGGGCAGCTGCTGACAAGATTATTATATGGTATGAGGATTTAACGCATGATGGTAAAGATGAGCGTATAGAGGTGGATTTAAGTGATATTAAAGCGGAGCGGGATAATGAGCTTAGGACAGTAAGCATTTATTCAGGGCAGAGTGGTGAGCTTATCTGGAGCGAACATGCGGACACAGTGCATGCAGGGCAGAAAGGGTATTATATTTATAATTCAAAGACAGACAATAAGGCATATGTCCTTGAATGGCAGCCTGAAATGTGGCAGGAGCGTGGAGAGTACAGGTATAAAGTAATATCATTTTCTGAGGATGGCAAAGAACGTGTGTTAAAAACGGATAGTGTTGAATTTAATTTAAATGCTCCAAAAGATAAAGATGCCATAAATGTTTCTTACTATCTTGAAGGTGTTAATGAATTGCTGAATGATAGCTATGTGCTTGTAGATACCAATTCAGATGTATATTACAGCGAACAGGATGCACCTGTAACAAGAGAATTTGATATAAGTACAATTATATCAATGATGTATGAAGCATCTGAAAAAGAAGAAAACCATATAATATGGCATGAGGATTTAACGCATGATGGTAAAGATGAGCGTATAGAGGTGGATTTGAATCATTTAGACCCGAATCAGGGGTGGATTCCTTACCTGGAACCGCAGACAGTAATGGTTTATTCAGGTAAGACAGATAAATTGATTTGGACCGGATATACTGATACAGTTCATGTGTCATGGGATGGATTTTATGTCTATCATAATTCATCAGACGGTAATGCTTATTTGCTGGAATGGCAGCCTTATATGAGCACCGGAATGGGACGATATAATCATAAAGTGTTTTCGCTCTCTGAATCAGGGGAGGAGATTATATTAAAAAGTGAAGAGTATACATTTCTGGATAAGCAGATGAAAGAAGATGATATAGACGAATTTAGTGTTTATATTAAAAAAGTAAATGAATATTTAAGGAACAGTTATGTGCTTATAGATACTGATAATGGTGAGAGCTTTTACAGTGAACAGGATAAACCGGTGACTCGTGAATTTGACGCGGATAAAGTTATCGAGGTATTTGAGATTGTAAATAATATAACAAAGGAAGCCTCTGAGAAAGAAGAAGCGATTGCCGAAATTAACGATTCAGTGATTCAGTTTTATAATTTTGGCGAGAAAAAACATTCGTCGGAAGAAGAATCAACAGAATCATAAAGACATGCACATGTATGGATATATAGAGAGGGTGTCAAAAACAGTCATTAGACTTTTGAAACACCCTCTTATACTATGCATTCTTTTTAACAAAATTTTTAATAGCTTCAAAGCTTTCCTTGCTGATAACATGCTCCATACGGCAGGCATCATCGGCAGCTATTTCTTTATCTACTCCGAGGCTCTCAAGCCATTCTGATAAAAACTCGTGACGCTCGTAAATCATCTCTGCAATGGCCTTCCCGGATTCTGTGAGATAAATAAATCCGTCCTCAGTCACGGTAATGTGCTCTTTTGCACGAAGATTTTTCATAGCAATGCTGACACTGGACTTTTTAAAACCAAGATGGTTTGCGATGTCTACAGCACGAACTACAGGTCTGACCTTGCTCAGTATTAAAATTGTTTCTAGATAGTTTTCAGCAGATTCATTAACATTCATAGTGTCATCTCGCTTTCAAAATTATTGTTTATACAAAAAAGCATTGTTACAATGATATGCTTGTACAATATTATAACATACATAATAATAAAATACAAATCAAAGATTTAAAAAAATTATTAAAAAAAGTTCTTGACTACTAATAGACGTTAGAGTATACTAACTATGCAAAGGACATAGTTAGTTCATTCTGACTGTGTACATACAAAACATAATAGGAAGAAGATGATGCGTATGATGCCTTTAGCTATGGCTAAAGCGGGAGAGACAAACATTATCATAAGGGTCGGAGGCAAAGAAGAAACAAGAAAGTTTTTAGAAAGCCTCGGCTTTGTACCGGGAACTCCCGTAACCGTCGTTTCCATGATTGCCGGAAATGTTATTGTTAATATAAAGGAGTCGAGGGTTGCCATTAATAAAGAGATGGCAAGTAAAATTATGATTTAATCGGTTTTATCAGGCTGATGTAATTAAGGAGGATTTTGATGAGAACATTAAGAGAAGTTAAGGTTGGCGAGACTGTTAAGGTTGCTAAGTTAAACGGCGTTGGCGCTGTTAAAAGACGTATTATGGACATGGGCATTACAAAAGGCGTTGAGATTTATGTGAGAAAGGTTGCACCTTTGGGAGACCCTGTTGAAGTAACAGTAAGAGGTTATGAGCTTTCGCTCAGAAAAGCTGATGCAGAGATGGTATTGGTACAGTAATTTTTTTTGACATAAGGTTAGAATAATCTAATATAAGTAAGATATATAAAAATGTAGTTTGATACAAATACACTGAATTAGATATGTATCATGTAGTCAAAACAACTTTTGAGCACAGTATCATAAAATATGTAAAACAAATTATAGAAAAGAGGAAATAAAAATGTCTATTAGAATTGCATTAGCAGGTAATCCTAACTGCGGTAAGACAACATTATTTAATGCGTTGACCGGTTCTAATCAGTTCGTAGGTAACTGGCCGGGCGTTACGGTAGAGAAGAAGGAAGGCAAGCTTAAGGGGAATAAGGATGTGGTTATTACTGACCTGCCGGGTATTTATTCTTTATCACCATATACTCTGGAGGAGGTCGTTGCAAGAGATTATCTTGTAAATGAGCGTCCGGACGCCATCTTAAATATTATTGATGGTACTAACCTTGAAAGAAATCTTTACCTTACAACACAGCTTGTAGAGCTTGGTATTCCGGTTGTTGCCGCTGTCAACATGATGGATGTTGTAAAGAAGAACGGCGACAAGTTAAACACTAAGAATCTTTCAAAGGAGCTTGGTTGTGAGATAGTTGAGATATCTGCGCTTAAGGGCGATGGCGTTATGGAGGCTGCAAACAGGGCTGTTGAAGCTGCGAAAAGGAAGGATGAAATGATACCTCAGCACAGCTTTTCGGGATGTGTCGAGCATGCAATTGCGCATATCGAGGAGGCAGTGCTTCACAATCTTCCAGAGGAGAAGCAGCGCTGGTATGCTATCAAGCTTTTTGAAAGAGATGAAAAGGTTATCGAGCAGCTTAATATTAATAAGAGTACTTTAGAGCACATCGAATCTGATATTAAGGCTTGCGAGAAGGAAATGGATGATGATGCAGAGAGTATCATTACAAATGAAAGATATACATATATTACATCTATTATCGGCGACTGCCTTAAGAAGAATAACAAGGGCAGCATGACAACGTCAGATAAGATTGACCGTATTGTTACAAACAGGTGGCTGGCACTGCCAATCTTCGCACTTGTAATGTTTATTGTATACTATGTGTCAGTTACAACAGTTGGTACATGGGCAACAGACTGGGTAAATGACAGCTTGTTCGGTGACGGTTGGAGCTTCTTTGGTATTGACGTTCCGGGCATTCCTGTTATTGTGGAAAACATTCTTGATGCGGTTAATTGTGCAGACTGGCTCAAGGGACTTATCATTGACGGTATTGTAGCCGGTGTCGGTGCGGTTTTAGGCTTTGTGCCGCAAATGCTTGTATTGTTCTTGTTCCTTGCATTCTTAGAGTCGTGCGGTTATATGGCGAGAGTTGCATTTATCATGGACCGTATCTTCCGTAAGTTCGGTTTGTCGGGAAAGTCATTCATTCCGATGCTTATCGGAACAGGCTGCGGCGTTCCGGGCGTCATGGCTTCAAGAACAATTGAAAATGACCGTGACCGTAAGATGACAATTATGACAACAACATTTATCCCTTGTGGAGCTAAGCTTCCAATCATTGCTCTTATCGCAGGCGCATTATTCGGCGGAGCATGGTGGGTTGCACCAAGTGCATACTTCGTAGGAATTGCAGCAATTATCTGCTCAGGTATTATCTTAAAGAAGACAAAGATGTTCGCAGGAGAGCCTGCGCCATTCGTTATTGAGCTTCCGGCTTATCACTGGCCGACAATCGGAAATGTGCTTAGAAGCATGTGGGAGAGAGGCTGGTCATTCATTAAGAAGGCAGGAACTATCATCCTCCTTTCAACAATCGTTGTATGGTTTACAACATACTTCGGCTGGGTTGACGGCGAGTTCAGAATGCTTGAGGACCTTGAAATCGACCACAGTATCTTAGCTCATATTGGTAATGCAATCAGCTGGATATTTGCACCGCTCGGATGGGGCGACTGGAAGTCAACTGTGGCAGCTATCACTGGTCTTGTAGCAAAGGAAAACGTAGTTGGTACATTCGGTATTCTCTTCGGTTTTGCCGAGGTTGCCGAGGATGGTGAGGAAATCTGGGGAACACTCGCAGGCAGCATGACAAAAATAGCTGCATATTCATTCCTTGTATTCAATCTTCTTTGTGCACCTTGCTTTGCGGCAATGGGCGCAATCAAGCGTGAAATGAACAATGCAAAGTGGTTCTGGTTCGCAATCGGCTATCAGACATTGCTTGCTTACTGTGCTTCACTCTGCATTTATCAGATTGGAACACTTATTACCACAGGTTCATTCGGAATCGGCACAGTAGCGGCCATAGCAGTCCTTGTTGTATTCCTTTACCTGCTGTTCAGACCTTACAAGGAAAGCACAAAGATGACTATGAAGGTTAAGACGGGCAAAAGAGCATAGATGTTTATAATGTAAATAGTAACAGAAATCAGAGCAGTATAATTTGCGGATATTGCAAAGCATATATAAATGCAGAAGGGAGCTGTATTTTATGGATGGTATATTAGGAACTATATTGGTAGGACTGGTATTACTTGCTGTGGTAGGACTGATAATACGCGGCATGGTAAAGGATAAGAAGGCCGGCAAGTCCATACAGTGCGGCGGCGACTGCAGGTACTGTGGAGGACATTGCAGCCATTGCGGTTAAGGTTTACTTAACAGGCAGAAAACCAATTTATGCCTTAAATAACGTTAGATTAAAACAGACATTTCAGATGTTGATATGATGTCAGAAATGTCTGTTTTTATATTGAATTTATACTAAAACGTTTTCTTTTTATATAAGAATTTCACAATGTTTTTTACAAAGATATTTCGCTTATATTGACAAAGTATGAGTAAACATTTATACTAAAAAAAGAAATGTGTGATTGGTTTTGAACGGATTGCACAAACCTGTGCAGACAGCAAACTGCAAAAAAAGGAAAGAAGGAGTTAGACATGAAAAATTTTAAGAAGATTCTTGCATTTGCACTTGTATTCGTTATGGTATTCGGTATGAGTGTTATTTCAAGAGCTGACGAGACAGAGACAGAGGAATTACCGGATCTTATTCTTGATGGTGGCGAAGAAGGCAAAAGTACTATGATTGGACATTTTGATGCACCAAAGAAGAAGGGTACTCCAACAGATGATTATAAGTATCTGGGATATGCGTCATTCCTTGATATGGTACCTGAAAAGTCTATTGAGGAAGGCAATTACAGATATCTTGTTATGACCTATACAGGCGATATTACTCAGCTCAGACTTGAGTTTAATCACCTGTATGAAGATGAAACACAGGATTTACCGGGACCATTCTGGTTCAATCCTGAAGGACAGACATGCTATTTTGTTACTGCTGACGGAAGCGAGATTCCACTTATCGGTGACAATACAACTATCGTTATCGACCTTTTAAATTCAGTTCATCCAGAGGATCCGATTGATGCTGATGGCGTTGATCTTAGCTGGTACTATACAGGTATCCATATGCACTGTGACGAGATGATTACACATGGAAATGCACAGGGCTTTGATATTACAGAAGCATATCTTACTGTAAAGAATCCGTTTGACGAGCCTGAGACAGAAGAGGAAACAGAGCCAGAGACAGAAGAGCCTGCAACAGAAGCCCCGACAGAGCCAGAGACAGAAGAAGTAACAGAGCCTGATACAGAGGCACCTACAGAGGAAGTAATAGAGCCGGAGACAGAGGCCCCGACAGAGCCAGAGACAGAAGAGCCTGCAACAGAAGCTCCTACAGAGGCAGAGACAGAGGCACCTACAGAGGCGGTTACAGAGCCAGAGACAGAGAAGTCTATGGAAGCAATTATTCTCGATGGCGGTGAAGAAGGCAAGAGTAGTTTTATTAAGCATTTTGTGAATACGAATGCAGCTACATATGATGCAGAAGGCAATATGTTAGAGCCTGCTTACAAGTATTTAGGATATGTTTCATTCCTTGATCTTGCAAATGAAAATTATAAGTATCTTGCTATGACATATACAGGCGATATCAAGTTCTTAAGACTTCAGTTTGTACATGATGCGGGTGGCAAAGATGAAGAGTTTGGTGATGTTCTTTGGTTTGATCCAGAGCAGGAGAATCATTTTGTGACAGCAGACGGAAGCGAGATTCCGTTAGTTGGCAACAACACTACAATTATCATTGACCTTGAAAAGTCCGGCGCTGAGATGGACTGGTACAATTCAGGTATGCATGTTCATGTAAATGATATTGCTGATATCAATGTTACTTATGCAGCACTTTTGACAGAGCTTCCTAAGGAAGGCGAAGAGCTTCCTACAGAGAACACTGTAGATCCTGCAAATGTACCTGATAAGCCAAACGGCGGTAACGGTGGCAATGGCGGCAAGACTCCTGCAACAGGAGACAATATGCCTGTAGCAGCTGCTGCAGCAGCAGGAATCCTTTCACTGGCTGTGCTTGGAGCTACAGTAGTTATCCGCAAAAGACGCCTTCAGTAGCAGATAATATTCTTATGATTTAATAAAAATGTTAATATACAGAATGTCCATTATATATATGATGGACATTCTGTTTTTTGTGCACAAATACAGAAAAACGTTTAATTAACAAGCTGTTTCTTGTAAAAAGTGCTTATTATTGTTGACAGTGAAGAGTAAAAAAGTATATAATTTAAATAGTTGCATTGGCAGACTTCGAGTCAAACAGAATATGCAAACTAAAAAGGAGGTAGAAAAATGAAGAAAATTAAGAAAATCCTTGCGATTGTTCTTACAATTGCTATGGTATTTGGTACACAGTCATTCGCACTCGCTGACGGCGAGGAAGAAGGCTTACCAAATCTCGTTCTTGACGGTGGCGAAGAGGGCGCAAGTACAATGATTGGCCATTTCGATGCACCTACAAAGAGAAATGTTCCTACAGATGATTATAAGTATCAGGGCTTTGCATCATTCCTTGATATGGTACCTGATCTTCCTATCGAAGATGGTAACTACAGATATCTTGTTATGGAATATACAGGTGATATCACACAGCTCAGATTTGAGTTTAACCGTGTTACAAATCCAGAGACAGGTGAGCAGGAATTACAGGGACCGTTCTGGTTCAATCCTGAAGGACAGACATGCTATTTCGTTACATATGACGGAAGCGAGATTCCGCTTATCGGTGACAACACATTTATCGTTATCGACCTTCTGAACTCAGTTCATCCTGCGGATCCGATTGATGCTGATGGCGTTGACCTTAGCTGGTATACATCAGGTATTCATATGCACTGTGATGAGATGGTTACTCATGGTGATGGAGCAGGCTATGATATCACACAGGCTTATTTGACAGACAGCCTTGATAAGATTGTATGGCCGGAGCCTGATACAGAGCCTGATACAGAGCCTGTAACAGAGCCTGTAACAGAGCCTGATACAGAGCCTGTAACAGAAACAGACGCTCCACAGCCTGAGTTACCGGATGTAATCGTACTTGATGAAGGTGACGGCGGTGGATTCTGCGGACATTCAATTACATCAGCTGCTGACGGATGGCAATACGGCGGATATGTATATCTTAAGGGCGCTACAGCTGATTACAAGTATCTCCAGTTAACATACACAGGATCACTTGCAAATGACCGTTTTGAGATTATTGGTGATGATATATACTGGTTTGATACATGGCAGGCAAACAAGTTTGTAGATGTAAACGGCAATGATTTTGATACATCATACTCAGATGAAGCTAGAACAATCGTTATCGATTTAGAGAAGTCAGGTGTTGCTCTTGGTTATGGCGAAGGCTTACACATCCACACAGAGAACCTTGCAACAAACGGCGGTGTTAACTTTATCGATGGTAGACTTCTTAAGTCATACGTGCCTGAGCCAGAGCCTGTAACAGAGCCTGATACAGAACCAGAGACACAGGAGCCTGAGACAGAGCCTGTAACAGAGCCTGAGACACAGGAGCCTGAGACAGAAGCACCTGCAGAGCCTGTTGCAGTAGTTGAGGGTGAAGATTACAACACAGCAGATACAGGCGTTTCAGTAAAGAACTTCAACGATGAAGACCTTGTATGTAACATTGCAAGCGGAACAAACTTAACTTATACAATTACAGTACCTGAGGACGGATATTACAGATTCGATACAATCGGTGCTATGAA
>JAFRXK010000053.1 GCA_017442865.1 Lachnospiraceae bacterium
CAGCCGCTGTGGTGCTTCCCCAGCCGCCGAGCACTTCGCCCTTGTCACCGTATACGTATGCTCCAACCTCGCTCCATTCGTCTGTGTTAAGGAAGTAGAGATAGTCCTCCGCTTCCACAACTCCCATAGCGGATTCTGCCGCTGCCTGTGAAGTATATGAGCTTCCGTTCATTGCCACATATACGTTATCTTCTGACGGAAGGTACTGCTCTGTTCTTTCAATGTCGTTTGCCTTGTTAAAGAAAATAATGCTGTACGGCGGAACCTCTGATACCGCTACCTTAAGCCAGTTACCGCCCAGTTCCTCTGCTGCAACTGCTGTGGTGCTTCCCCAGCCGCCGAGCACTTCGCCCTTGTCACCGTATACGTATGCTCCAACCTCGCTCCAGCCCTCTGAATTAAGGAAGTAAACATAATCCTCTGCTGCCTTCGCAATCCCTGCCGCACCTGTTCCGCCAAAAAGCGACAGCACCATACACAATGTCATAACGTACGCAAGCATTCTTCTTAAATAATGTCTCTGTGCCTTCATAAATAATCCTCACTTTCTTTACACTATACCTTGTTTATTAATCTGCAGTTTTATTTCTTCTGACTGCTCTGCCTTGCTACACTGCAGAGCATTTAATCCGCAGTTATAATTTCCATCAAAGCTCCCATCAGCTCTTCCTCAAGCTTCATAGCCGTCAGTCCTCTTATGATTTCCATGCGCGGCTTACCTGAATTAATAATCCTGAAAATGCTGCTCTTTAAGTCAAACTCTATCTGTGAGCGGTCCAAGAATCTGAAGCATTCTTCAACATAATTGTTTTCAGCAATTTCGCCGTCGGTTTCAACAGTAATCTTAAGAAGCTTAGACGTATCAATATTAACGGCCTCTACGATAAGCTCATGCTTTTTCTCATCATATTTATACTCAGCAGTCTTATCGCTGCCGTCATATTCAATCATTACACTGTCTGTTTTGTTAAAGCCTTCAAACTTAAATATGTAATTTCTCTTTTCAGGTATTGCAGGATTCTCTCCTGTAACAGCATTAACAGTAAATACTGATTTGCTTCCCCATTCAAAATCATATCTTGTAAACGCACTGTACGCCCCGGCATTATTTTCTGCATCTGCGCCCAATCCGCTTCCATCGCCGTCCTCGTACATTGTAAAGCTGCCGCTGTCACCGGCGTATATGCGAAGCTCCATATCCTTCGGATTATCTGTACAATTGCTTACCGCACTGCTCATTTGAAGAGGAATTATGCTTCCCGCCTTCACAAGCACCGGTATTGTGCTTACATCCCTGTACATATTGATATTGTGTCCTCCGACATACGAACGGTTATTAAAGAAATCGAAGTATCTTCCCTCCGGCAGCCAAACCCTTACCTCTCCCAGACCGGTTCTCGAATTTAACGGCTTCGTGATAGGACAGACAATTATTCCTGAGCCGAAATAATACTGATTCTTAACATCATATGCTGCTAAATCCTCCGGATTTCTATAGTACATCGGCTGTATTACCGGCTCACCGTTTACATGAAAGCTGTAATTCATGGTGTAAAGGTACGGTATCATCTGGTGTCTCAGCCGCAGGAACTTCTTCATCGCCTCTTCAACTATTGCATTGTACTTCCATGGCTCCTTTGTATTAAAAGGATTATCCGAGCTGTGAATTCTCATAATCGGTGAGAATACGCCAAACTGCAGCCACCTCATTGCCATCTCATCGCTTCTTGTTCCGTGCATATGGCCGCCGATATCGTGGCTCCACCAGCCATAGCCCGCATTTGATGCATTTGCCGTGAAATACGGCTGGAAGTCCAGGGAATCCCATGTTGCAAATGTGTCTCCCGAAAAGCCTACCGGGTATCTGTGACTTCCAAGCCCTGCATATCTTGACAGAATCAAAGGCTTCTTTCCTTCCCTTCCGTTGTCAAGATAGTGATAATGGTTAAGCATCCACTGGGCATCAATTCCTTCAACCTTGCTTCCTCCCTGCTGCTGCCAGTCGATCCACCAAAAATCCACTCCACGTTTTTCATTCCTATGATATATATTTCTAAAATAAGATTCTAAAAAGCTTCTGTCAGCTACGTCAAAATTAATCTTGTCTTCCCTATCGGCATCAACTCCAAGCTCTGCCGCCATGTCAGCATACATTTCCTCAAAGCCCCTTACGCCGTCCGCCGGATGTACATTAAGCGTAATCCTCATGTTGTTTTCATGCAGCCATTTCATAAAGCCCTCAGGGTCAGGTAAAAGCTCTTTATTCCACGTATATCCGGTCCAGCCGCTGCCATATTTCGGGTCAACGTCCGTGATATGCCAGCACATATCCAGCACCGCTACCGAAAAAGGAATGTCCTCCTTCATAAATCTTGTATATAATTCTTTGTATTCTTTCTCTGTGTACCAGTAAAAACGGCTCCACCAGTTACCAAGCGCATATCTCGGAATCATCGGAGTCGGCCCCGACAGCTTATAAAAATCCTTAAGGCAGCCAAGATAATCTCTTCCGTAGCCTAAGAAATAAATATCCTTACACCCCTTTTTTCTCGGTTCTACCCAGCCGTCCTCCCTTATAATTGTCGATTTGCTGTCATCTATAAGTGAAAATCCATAATATGATAAAAGTCCTCTGTCAAGCTCAACCTCTCCGTCAGCCTCGTCAAGCGTTCTGGCTGTTCCCTTTAAGTCCTTGTATTCTTCTCCGTAAAACCATGTGCTCCTGTAGGCGCTTAAATTGCCGTTTACCTGTATTGATAAACCGCTTGACGAAAACTCCTTACCATTGTACGAAAGCAGAAGACTGTCCGTTACAAGCTCGAATCCTTCTTCTTTTTTTATAACTCTGAATTGTGGCACCGGAAAGCGTCTGTTCAATACAATCTGTGTCGCCCTGTCCTCAAAAATTCCATCCTCACTATATTCAAGCCTCAACATTCTGGATGTAAGCACTGTTATACGATATTTATCTCCTTGTATAACTGCGCTTTCATCTGCCAAAGGCACAGCATTAAACCCAAAAAGCTTTCCCATATCCATATGTATACCTCATCAATAAATTATGTGTTAACCTTATGTTAACCGGTTAAGTCTTTGTTTTTTTAGCGGATGCGAAGCATCCGCTTTATAATTTCATGACCTTAAAGCGCACTCGTTGAATCTCTTATTACAAGTGACGGACTAAGAATAAAGCTGTCATTTGTTCTCCTTCCGAGTCCGATATCCTTCATAATCATCTCGGCAGATACTCTGCCCTTCATGATAATGTCCTGTCTGATTGTCGTAAGCCCCGGCATCATATACTGTCCGATTTTTATATCGTCAAAGCCTACTACCGAAATGTCTCCCGGAACATTTTTTCCTCTCTCAAGAAAATACTTTATAATGCCTATCGCCATAATGTCAGCTGCCACAAATACTGCCGTAACATTCTGTTTTTCCATGATGTCCTTTGCAATCGCATATCCTCCGTCAAATGTGACATGCTCCTCAAAGAACCATTCCCTTTCAGGCGTAATGCCCGCCTCCAGCAAAGCCTTTCTATAGCCTGAATACCTGTTGTAATTTACAAGGCTGTTGTCAATACTTCCGGTAACATATCCTATCCTTCTGTGTCCCAGCTCTAAAAGATGCTTCACAGCCATGTAACCGCCCTTTTCATCCTCAACCATAACCCTGTGGAAGTCTGAGGCGTAATCCTCGTATGTATCTGTAAGAACTATCGGAACATCAATAGTCTTTATCTCCTCAAAAATGCTCTTAGGATAAGCTCCGACCATGATAATACCGTCGAGCTTTCTTCTCATAACCCAGTCGGAATAATGCTCATTCGTCTCAACGCCGCTTATAAGAATATCATACCCCGCTTTTCTCGTAACGGACTCAACGCCGCTTATAAACTCTCCAAAGAAAGGATTGTTCTCAAGCAGCATACCCGGTATATCACCCTTTTCGGTAATAGGAAGGCTGATTCCGATAAGCTTCGAATCACCTTTTGAAAGGCACTGTGCCGTCAGGCTCGGCTTATAATTGAGCTCTTCTATCGCTCTGAATATCCTCTCCTTAGTCTCAGGAGAAACCTTATCTATTCCGTTCAATGTATATGATACTGATGCAACCGATACGCCGGCTTTTTTTGCAACGTCCCTGATTGTAGCCTTTTTCTCTGCCATAGTAACCTCCTTTGCTCCATTGTATCATCGGTTTGGTTAAGCGGTTAGATTTTTAAGTAAAATCCAACCGTCTAAATCCAACCGAAAAAGGAGAAGGGAAAAATGAAAAAAATATTCTTAAACTATAAAAAGTAATAATCTATATTTGTTAATGTGGTTAATCGCTTAACCTATCTGTTTACAGTATATATTGCTATTAATCTTTTGTCAACAGGTTTTTTATAAATATTTTTAACTTGTTTTTAACCTGTTAACTTATCAATACTTCACTGCATATTTGTTTAAGGGCAAAAGAGATACCTTCTAAAGTCTTTTAAAGAATAAGTTTAAGAAGATGAGACTGATTTAAAGACCAAAAAAAGATGCCTCCGGAATACACCGAAGACATCTCGTCTATAAATATGGTTTTTATGCAATATACCTATTAATCAATTGTATATGGCATGAGAGCAACGTGTCTAGCTCTCTTGATAGCAACAGTAAGAGCTCTCTGATGCTTTGCGCAGTTGCCTGTGATTCTTCTTGGAAGAATCTTGCCTCTCTCAGATACGTATCTCTTTAATCTGTTAACATCCTTGAAATCGATAGCTGCGCTGTTCTCTCCACAGAACACGCAAACCTTCTTTCTTCTATGAGGAACTCTTCTCTTCATTGAAGAATCTGCTTTGTCATTCTTATTAAAAGCCATTTGCCGTAACCTCCTTAAAATGTTGATGAAAACTCTTAGTTAAATGGGAGACCCTCGTCCTCTACTCCGTCCGGAATGTTCATAAAACCATCGCTTATAGCGCCTGACGGCTGTGGTCTTGATTCCTGCTGATAAGCCGGAGCCGAGCCCTGTGATGCATTTCTGCTCTCTGCAAACTCCTGGTCCTCTACAACAACATCTGTTGTGTATACCTTCTGACCATCTTTATTTGTGTAGCTTCCCGTCTGGATGCGGCCTGTTACCACAAGCTTTGTACCCTGATGAAGATACTTCTCAGCAAATTCTGCCGACCTGCCAAATGCAACGCAGGAAATGAAATCTGCGGTCTGCTGATCGCCGTTATCATTGCTTCTGGAAAATCTACGGTCTACCGCAAGTGTGTATCTTGCAACTGCCATAGAACTGCCCTGTGAATAACGAACGTCAGGATCTCTAGTCAATCTTCCCATAAGTATAACCTTATTCATAAAAACTCCCATCTGCATATCGTGTATGCACTATAACCAAGCTAAATAACTAACTGTTCTGATCTGCTTTCACATAAATCTGAAAGGCTTTAAATTATGCGTCCTGTCTTACACACAAATATCTGATGACAGGCTCCATAAGACGAAGGCGTCCTTCAAGCTCGTTTGGTGTGTTTGTCTCACCGTCGAACTGAATAATATAGTAGAATGCCTCTTTCATCTTCTGAATTTCGTAAGCTAATCTCTTCTTACCCCATTCATCAACGTTTGTTACAGTACCGCCGAAGCGAGTAATATAGTTCTGTACCTTCTCAAGTGCAGCAGCTCTCTCTTCGTCTTCAAGCTTTGAACTAATAACAACAACTAACTCATATTTGTTCATGTCTTCTTACCTCCTTCTGGTCTCTGGCCCCCACTCTTACGTGGGAACAAGGAAAATGAGTTTATCACAAGATGATATTGTATCATGACTTGCCATATTATACAAGTGTTTTTTTATATAAATTGTGCTTGTTTTAACACAATTTATTATCCCCGGGCGCCGTTAGGCGCCCGGATATTACACATTTTTCAAACTGGTATATGCTGATTTTGCTGCCCGGGCGCCTAAAGGCGCCCGGTATTACACATTTTTTTAAACCGGTATTTGCTGATTTTGCTGCCACTAGTGCTAAATGGCGCCCGGTATTACACATTTTCAGACATATCCGGTACTATTTTTCAGACATATCCGGTACTATTTTTCAGAAGAATTTGACGCCTCCACAGCACGCTTCTGTCCTCTTATATTTTTTTCAACAAGCTTTCTGTCGAGCATAACCATGTGTCCGCAGCCCATGCATTTTAACCTGAAATCCATGCCTGCCCGAAGCACCTCCCACTCGCTGCTTCCGCACGGATGCTGCTTTTTAAGTTTAATTACATCACCGACCTGAATATCCATAAAATTTCACTCCTTAATTCTGCAAAAAGTTATGATTTAAAAATTCCTTCATGCTTTGAAAATTATTCAGCCTTTACCCCTCACAGTCTTGCACAAAGCATTCCATTTCACAGCCCTTGCAGCCTTGCATAAAGCATTTATAAATCCACAATTGAGGTCGCTTGATGCGTAACTGTCGCAGGTGCTGCCCTTGCAGCCTTGAATAAGGCATTTATAAATCCACAACCTTCGATAACACCTCGCCGATTGCGCCTGTTATAACCAGATCTGCCTTTTTGTCCATAGGCGTTGCGCTCTTATTTATAAGCACAAGCTTGTGACCCCTGTAATAATTGATAAGTCCTGCTGCCGGATATACGGTAAGCGAAGTACCGCCTATAATCAGAACATCCGCATCATAAATATACCTTAACGCCTTATCCATAATGTACGAATCAAGCCCCTCTTCATAAAGCACAACATCCGGCTTTACAACTCCGCCGCACTCATCACAGTACGGAATCTTTTCAGCCTGCAATATATAATCCTCATCAAAGAACTTGTGGCATCTTTCGCAGTAATTTCTCTTGACCGAGCCGTGCAGCTCCAGCACTTCCTCGCTGCCTGCCTCCTGATGCAGTCCGTCAATATTCTGCGTAATGACCGCCTTAAGCTTTCCCTCCTGCTCAAGCTTTGCCAGTGCCAGATGCGCCTTGTTCGGCTTTGCCTCCCTGCAAATCATCTTATTCTTGTAAAATCTGAAAAACTCCTCAGTTTTGCTTAAATAAAATGAATGGCTCAGAATAGTCTCCGGAGGATAATCATATTGCTGGTTGTACAGACCGTCCACGCTTCTGAAATCAGGTATACCACTCTCGGTAGACACGCCTGCTCCGCCAAAGAATACTATGTTGTCACTCTCTTCTATCCATTGTCTTAAGGTTTCTAAAGCTTCCATGTAATTTACCTCCTACACTATTTCATTAATAAAAATCCTGCTAAATGTTTTTACGCTCTTTAATGCCTTACACCCCGTCCTGCACTGATTATTAAATATCCACATTGCAAGCTCTTCAATTCCAAGCTCTAATTCATAAAAATCTCCCTCTGATACTCTTTTATTCTCCCTGGTATTCTCTTGCGCCACTCTCAGTGTCTTTGAAGATGCATCCTCCGGCATACACTCTGTCTTTGAAAATCTATCTCCTGACACCTTACCGCCCTCCGAAGATAAATCCCCCGTCATACTCTCTGTCTTTGAAAATCTATCTCCCGACACCTTACGGACCTCTGAAAAAGCTTCACCGACATGCCACAAAAATGTGCCATTATTTGCTTCAATCAGTTCATCACTGATTTTAAGTCTGATATTTAGCTCTGTTTCTGCACGCATAAGCCTAAGCAGTTCCTGCACATTTGTTATCCTCGCCATTATCCTTCGCTCATAGGTAACGTCCTCTGATGCTTCTCCTGTGCTTCGCTCATAAGTAATGTCCTCTGATGCTTCTCCTGTGCTTCGTTCCAAAGTAATGTCCTCTGATGCTTCTCCTGTGCTTCGCTCTAAGGTAACGTCCTCTGACGCTTCGCCTGTACTTCTCTCCAAAGTAATGTCCTCTGACGCTTCTCCTGTGCTTCGCTCATAAGTAATGTCCTCTGACGCTTCTCCTGTGCTTCGCTCATAAGTAATGTCCTCTGACGCTTCGACTGTGCTTCGCTCATAGGTATACGGCACATCTCCTCTAAACTTCGATGCTGTAACGCCGTGTTTTCTGTTCAGAAAACCGGCAATACATTTTATAACCTTTTCTTTATCATCAGTCAGGCAGATAAGCTCTGTAATCTCTGCCTCAGACTCATTCAGCCAGTATGAAAAATATGCTGTCGGTGAGTCCCCTGACATAACCAGGCAAAGCTCTCCGCCGTCGCTTTCAAACAGTCTCTTTATGTCCTCAAAATATTTCTCCGTCTTTAATGTAAATATATCATATTCTGAAGATAATTTGTTATTAATTATGTCTGAAATATTTTTAAATTCGCTTTTTTCAAGCACTTTAACCGTATAATCCGGCTTTGTGGCTATATAATCCAAACCAGCAGCTTTATTTTCAGATGTTTGCTTATAAATACTCTCAAAAGCTTTGCCGCTTCCATCATCCGAACCACCAGAATTTAAACAAAGCACCGGCTGTTCATATATTATTTTAAACCCAAAGGGCGTGTATATATCCTCCGACGCAGGCATCAGAAATGTGAATGCCCTGCCTTCATCTGCCATATCATTTAACGCCTTTTTAAGCAGCCTTCTCATAAGTCCCTGATGGCGGCAGTTCTCATGAGTTGCAACTCCGACAATGTAATCCGCCGTCACTCTGTTGCCGCAGACGCTTAATGCATAAGGGTTGCACTGCAGCATAGACACCAGACCTCCAGCTACAGACTGCATAATAGAAACTTCTTTGTCCGCCTCAGGCTGTGGCAATGACGCTATACATAAATCATAGGAGCCGTCATGTGACAAATCCTCTGAAGCGTCTCTCTTTATCGCATATATTTTATTGTCCCTACACTTGTAATTATAATAGTAATCCAGAAAATCCACAGAATCCTCGTCAAAAATTCTCTCCCAAAGCCCTCTGGTAAGCATTTTATCCTGCCCGTCAAGTATTAACAGCTCATCCTTCAACTTATCGGCACTCACCTTTCCGTAATGTGAAACTTTTTTTGCAGCTATCCCTGCTGACACAAGCGTATTCCTTTGTTACAGGACTTACTTCTCTATAACATGAAACTTTCTTGCAAAGCCTATTGGATTGTATGACTGCTTTGCCTGTCTGAGCGATTCAAGTCCGACATCATCCTCCCTGTTCACAAGCACAGCCTCTCCGAATTCGTGAACCAGGAACTGCTGGTTAATAAAAGCATAAAGCCCTCTTATCATATGATTTGCCTTTTCAATATGAATAATTGCAAGCCTGTCAAGCTCATTGTAGCTGCCTATCGTAAATGCTTCAAGCTTTCCGTCAATATAAATACCGCCCATTTTGGCACGCAGCTCACAAAGATTGTCCAGAATATTGTGAATACCTTCAATCTCAAACTTAAGGCTCTCCATGTCCTCGTCAGAGTCCGATTCTTCCTTTGCAAGCATCCATGCATTCAAGAACTCTAAAATCTCCTTTTTATCAGCACAGCTTAAGCTTTTATATTCGTATCTGCCCTCATATTCCTTCAAAAATGCATTAACATGATTCTTCTTTTTGTGATACTTCCTGCCCGCAAGCGTTCTTAAGCTCTCCGCATCATAAAGATAGTCCGCTGCATCCTCCTGCTCTATAACCTCATACTTTTCAGGGTCAAGCTTCAGAATCTCAAGCGACTTCTCATCCGCAAGGTATATCGAAAGCTTCCTGCCGAGCACCTCATTAAAATACTTCTTTGTGTCATTAAAATAATACTCAAGGTCCTCCTGTCTGCAAAGCGGCATCGCAGAAAATGTCTCTCCATGCATCTTCATTTTCCATTCAACAGCCCTGCCATCACGTATACAATACTCAACATCATAATAATCCTTCCAAAGATAGCTGTCCAGAAATACGCTGTCACAGGTCAGATTTGAACGCAACCCGAAAAAGGGTGTCAGCACAGCAATATCATGAGCATCTATCTTTTTAAAATTCCAGTCCATATCAATCTCCATCTTTCATTAATTTTCGCCATAATTTCACGCTTTTCATCTCTCCGTACTCTCTCTCCATCGCCTTGAAAGAGATAACCCACTGCTTACCATACTTGCATGCATCGATGCCCGGAACCAGCTTACCGTAGGAAATCGCCTTCCTGAGCGTACTCTCATTGAGCCCCCACAGCTTCGTTGCGTCAGTAAATGCAATCAAACCGTCAAAAGGAGTCTCTATCGTCTCTCCGTTTATAAATATCTCATCGCAATCCAGGTCAATTTTATCAGTCCAGACTATACCGTATCCCCCGGCATCAACCTTCGCATTCTCAAACAGCTCCGGCTGCTCTTCAAATGTCCTGAACACTTTGATTTCATCAAACAGAGGCTTCACATCATATATCTTCGTCACGCCCTCAACGAACTGAACCCTCAGCCGAAAGTCAGGCAGAGCAGTAACCTCTTTAGCCTTATGAACCATAAATATCTCCTGTTCCCTGCCTTAGTGTGGCAGAATAAACCACTCAAAAAATTTATTCATTGCTTTTATCAATCATATGTTTTATGATTATATCACGGAATCGTGAAAAAAGCAATGTTGCATAATATTAAAAGCAAAGAATAATATTTTTTAAGGAGGACATTAACCATGGCTGTTATTACTCTTACACCTTTAACAGATGATGACCGGGAACAGTTTATTCTTGATAACCAGCGGGCTTTCAAATATGGCGCTACAGAGGAGTTTGGCGAAAGGGATAATCATTTTGAAGAGGATGGAGAAATCATTTCAAGAAAAACAATAGAGGCATGTATAGACACCGGTAAAGCATACCGTATCCGCGAAAATGGTCAAATTGCCGGCGGTCTTGTACTTTCAATTAACGAATCTGCTAAAAGGGGCAATCTGGAACTTCTTTTTGTAAACCCTAAGGCACACAGCAAGGGTATCGGCTATGCCACATGGCAGGAGGTTGAACGGATGTATCCGCAGATTACGGTCTGGGAAACTTTCACTCCATACTTTGAAACACGTAATATACATTTTTATGTCAATAAATGCGGCTTTCATATTGTAGAGTTTTTTAACAAAAAACACCCCGACCCTCATGAACCTGAAACAGGAGAAGAGAATAATTATGACGAGAAAGGCTCTTTTGACGGCATGTTCCGTTTTGAAAAGCAGATAAATCACGAGCGCAAAAATCAGATGTGACACCGGTTCACATCTGATTTTTTGCAGCAGTATGTTTTTAAGTCAAATATTTATGAGCTATTATTTTTTAAAGAATGCTCCGGCGTTCTTTAATTTTTCTATAAAATCCTCCTCATTTGCCGCATTAATTTATAAATATATCTGCGCTTGCGCTGCTTACCGCAAAATCCTCTTCCTTTGGAAACTCTCCCTTATCCTCCTCAAATGCCTTTTCCATGGCTTCAGAATATAACGCTTCACCCTCTTTATCAATAATCCATGCGCTGATATTAAAAAAACTCTTCTCATCAAGATTTCCTATAAAAAGCATGGTATCATATATTTCTCCACCACCGCTACCGGTTCCAAAGCTGTTTTTGTTATCTGCTTTTTCACAAAACATTCCGCTAATTGACAGGCTTAAATCAGACGTTTTTTTACCGTTATAATCTACAAAACATAAAAAGTCAGGATGAAAGCTGTCAGCTTCTGCACTTCTTTTAAATATCGTAAACTTAAAATCTCCGTCATCTACAATCTCCTTGTCATATCCCGGATTTTTCTCCTTTGAATACATCTTTGCAAACGAAGCATCATCCAGATTTGCGCTACCTGCATATGATGCATATTTGTAATCATTATCTGAAATATCGATTACAGCATAATTGTTTCTTGAATATTTCATCTGCGGACGATTAGCTTCCTTAGCAAACAAAGCGCATAAAAACATCAGCACAATAATTGCCGCTATCATAATCATTTTCGGTATATCGACCATTTTTCTTCCGCTTACCTGTCCTGAGATAATTTTTTTATTAATATTATGTGTATAAATTAAATAATAAGCAAACATCAGCACAGCGGCGATTATTACAAACAGAATAATTATTCTTGCCACATTAAACATCTTCACATTCTCCCTATATTCCATAAAATTCTTTAAATTTATAATAATACGTTCTTGTCACGTCAACATTGTCTCCATTTTTAAGTGTGAGATAAAATTTGCTGCTCAGCCCCGGTCTGATTTTCTTAATAACATCACTCTTTATGATAACCGAGTTGCTTATTCTTAAAAACTTATTCTCCGGAAGCTCCTGCTCAATACGATATAAACGCAAGTCTGTTTTGTATGTATTTTCTTTCGTATGTACAAACACATCATGCCCCATGGACTCAACATAATATATTTCCGACATTTCTACAATTACTATACCATCCTTGTCCTTACATGAAATCTTACCTGAATTATACCCTTCCTCCGTCAAAATCAGACCGGCATCTTCCGAAATCTCTATGCCTCTTTCGATAAGCTCATTCTTCACGCTTTCCTGCAACGCCCTGTTCAGACGTAATTTAATCCGCATATTCATCTCTCCCAAAACAATATATTTGCCAGTCAGCTGCATCATATCAGATGAGAAAACAACCGGCTTATTTTGTGACCGCCGTCACCTTCCCTTCTCATCTCTGTGTTTTAATTATAATTGTCTTATTTTATTTAACAATAGCTTACGAACAAATTGCACGCTACGGGGAATAAAATGCATAATAATGCTGTTTACAACTGTATAATTCACCATAAAACACATTTTTCAGGTTTCTAACACATCACCCCCCGGCAGCTCTTTCATCCTGCCGGGGGGTGGTTATATATTATTATTTATTTTATGTGGCGTCAGCCACAGCCTTTACTCTTAGCCTATGCCTTTTCACGCTTGCCAAAAAGCTTGATGATAAGCGGATAAACTGCGACGCAGTACAGCACGAAAATAACTCTGTATGAGAAATGTCCCCAATGACTTCCCAGAAGTCCGTCAAGCTGTGCCTGCAGATAATTAATCATAAACCAGAGCGGTACAAGTCCTATAATGCTTACTATAACCCTGATATTCTTTATGCCTGTCGGCTTAAATTTTATCCAGGTTTTTTCAATAAAACGTGCCACCGGATAAGAAATAAGCATGCTGATGTCGCCGTAGCCGTCATTCATCATCTTCTGCGGGTCTACCAAAAGCTTGCCGTCTACATAATCCATCGGATAAGGTTTGAAGGTGATGTAGAGAATTCCGAGCCAGCCGATTATGAAGCTTGCAATCAGGAAGATATTTTCCTTCTCCGGATGCTTACCCAGATATGCAAAAAGCTTTGCTGCAAGGAATAATGCAAGCGCTGCCTCTGTAAGTGCAACTATTACGTCCTGCGGTGTATGCACGCCCAGATAATTACGTGAAAAGCCTGTCAAAAGCATTGCAATAATGCAGATAATCGCAAAGATCCTGCTCTTTTTCCATGTAGTTACCGCCAATCCACCATAAACTATTCCGCCCTTTGTGGTATGTCCGCTAGGAAATGAATAGCCTGTAGCGGTGTGAATGGCATCGCCCGCCGGCACAACTCTGGGATCCCTTATCCACGGACGATAAATACATGCCGTCAGCTTCACAATAGCGTTGATAGCGCAGCAAAGACAATATGATACATAAATATATAATCCCTTTTTCTTATCAATCGCCCAGTACACAAATACCGGAATAAGGACAAGATATGTTATCGCAAAGAGTGATATCTGCTCCATAAAAGGCGTCAGAAAGTCATTTATGCTCTCGCGAAATTCCTGTAATAAAAGCAAGTATTGTATATCCATTCAAGTACATCCGTTTTGTAATAATAGCATAAACCATTTCTATTCCTGATGCTTAAGCCTTCTTGCGGCTGCCAAACAACTTAATAACAAGCGGATACAAGGCCACGCTGTACAGCACAATGATAAATGTATTTGTGAAGTGTCCCCAATGGCTTCCTAACACATCATCAAGCGGCGCACCCATGTATTTAATCATGAACCATAGCGGCACAAGTCCTATAATGCTTACTATAACCCTGACGTTCTTTATGCCTGTCGACTGGAATTTTATCCATGTTTTTTCGATAAATCGTGCAACAGGATAAGCAATCAGAAGACAAATATCTCCGTAGCCGTCATTCATCATCTTCTGCGGGTCTACCAAAAGCCTGCCATCCACGTAATCCATAGGATAAGGCTTGAAGGTAATGTAAACGATTCCGAGCCAGCCGATTATAAAGCTTGCTATCAAAAAAATGTTTTCTTTTTCAGGATGCTCTTTAAGATATGCAAAAATCTTTGCAACCACATACAGAGCAAGAATACTCTCCAGAATTGCAACGATTACATCCTGCGGTGTGTGAACGCCGAGATAATTTCGCGAAAAACCGGTAAGCAGCAGTGCCAGCACACAAATAAAAGCAACAATCTTACTCTTCTTCCACACAGACACCGCAAATCCGCCGTAAATCGGTCCGGCTGTCACGGTATGTCCGCTAGGGAATGAATAGCTTGTGGCTGTACGAATCGCATCGCCCGCCGGAAGAATGCGCGGATCTCTTATCCACGGTCTGTAAATGCAGGCGGTCAGCTTAACCATAGCATTTACTCCGCAGCAAAGATAGTAGGACACCAGTGTGTAAAGTCCCTTCCTCTTATCAATTGCCCAGTACACAAATACCGGAAACATAATAAGATACGTTACCGCAAAGAGTGAAAGCTGCTCCAGAAACGGTGTCAGCAGATCATTGGTCTTCTCTCTGAACTCCTGTAACAAAAGCAAATATTCAATATCCATGTTCTCTTCTCCTTTTTTACTTTATTTTTATCCAAATATGCGCTCAGACATATTTTGTGATTCTAAGAATATTGTGTGTTCCATCGTGCTCATACGAATAATCGTCCGCCATCTGAAATGTAATAAACCTTCCAAGCCCCCCGATTGCATTGTCGTAATCATACTGCTCAATATCAGGCATCTCCTTCGTCGGGTCAAATGGTTTTCCGCTGTCAATAAAGGTAATATTTACACTCTTTTTGTCGGAATCGATAATCACCTCTGCACTTCCCGCACCATCCGCATACGCATACGAGCAAATGTTAATAAACATTTCTTCGGCAATAAGCTTAAGCTGGTTTTTAATGTCCTTTGGTACATCAATCTGCTCTATAGCTTCAAAAACCTCCGTAAGCTTAGAAGCTTTTGCTTCAACTCTTAAATGCTTATGCAGTTTTTTCGGAATCAAAAGCGTAAGCATCGTAATATCATCATTCTGCTGTGCATCCTTTGTAAATTCCTCAAGCCTCTTAAGCACAAATGCAACCGCATCCATATCCTCCGAATCAGCGGATATTTCCGGATTTGCTTCATTCGCACGGACATCAGTCTGCTTAAGATTCTCTTCACTGACAGAAGTACAATAAGCAAGCTTCTCAAGCTCAGTCTCAAGCCTTTGCTCTGAAAACATAGCTCCGTTTTTGTCCTGCGCCTCTGTCACTCCATCGGTGTAAAGGAACAAAAGGTCGCCTGCCTGCATTTTCACGGTATGCTCCTGATATTCTTCATTCTTGAAAACGCCAGCCGCCATACCGTGTTCTCCATCAAGCCTGATAAGCCTGTCCGACACAACATACGGTACATTGTGTCCTGCATTTGCATAAACAAGGTTGCCCGTGACAGCATCATATATCCCCACAAATGTGGTTATAAAAAGCATGTTTGGATTGTGGTCGGCAAGATGATTGTTGTATTCATAAAGAATCCGGCCGGGAGACAAGCCTGCCTCTGCATACTGCTGCAGCAATGTAATCGCACGCGACATAAACATAGCCGCCGAAACTCCCTTGCCCGATACATCGGCAATCACCACAAATACTTTTCCATCATCAAGCACCTTATAATCGTACAAATCTCCGCCTACATCCTTCGCCGGAAGCATATATGCCTTTATCAGCGCATCCCTTCCCTCAAAATCAGTCGGTTCAAGCAGTCCCATCTGAATCTCCCTGGCAATATTAAGCTCAGCCTTCTGGCGGTTCAGCTCGGAAACATCCTCAATATAGTTGTCAATCTCCTCTGCCATTGCATTAAACGAATTCGCCATTTCGCAAAATTCCCTGCTGCCCTTAACCTCAAGCTTTTCAAAGCCGCTTTCACGATCATGCACAAAGCTGCTCATTTTCTTACTGATTTCATTCGCCGGCCTGGAAATCTTATTACGCAGAATCAGAGCAAACAACAGCACCATGGCAATTGAAAACAGCACCGTGGTTAACATAAAATAATTAAAATCGTGGTTCAGATCATCCACTATCGTGGTAATATTAACCTCGGTACATACAACCTGATTTGTTATTCCCCGCGCACTCCTTGCCTTAAAGGCAATCATAGTGTCACTAAACTCGTTATTCAGATGTGCAACTGCACTGCCCGAGCTCTTTAACACCGCAATAATATTCGGGTCCACAGGTCCCTCAATAACAGTACCTATATGCCTGTTATAAATAAATTCATCTGTTGCCTCTTCTCCTGCTCCCAGGGAAAGATACTTAATGCTCTCGCCCTCTTCATCCACCTCCAATATATAAATATACGGCAGCTTCATGATTCTGCAGAGCTTGTTGAGTATTATATTGCAGGATTCCGCATTATCCCTATCATTCAAATCCCTGTTACCGATTATCTCATCCACCAAAAATGCCGCTCTTTCTACATCCTCCTCATGATGCTCATATGTTTTATTCGAAACATATTTATAGGCAAAATTGAGCACAAGTAAAACCGCCACAATGACAATCGGAAGTATTATCAGAATCGAACTCCAAAAAATCGGTCTTCTCCTTTTCATGTCATTTTCCCTCAAGTCTGTAGTATGATTTCATTATATATCAACCGTCCGATTATGTCATTAAAAAACGACCTTTGCACCATAGAAATATTTCTGCAGTGCAAAAGCCGCCCTCTTAATAAACGCCCTGACATCCGGTCCTATTCTTGAAACCGAATTGCCCGGTGCCGAGACAATTTCTTTAAAATCATGGTAAACCGGAGAATAAGTGCTCAATGTGTCATAAACACTGATTCTGGCAGGCAGAAGATATTGAAGGTCATCATTTTCATCATCCGGCGACATCGCCGCTTCCATAGCCGCCTGTCCGGTAATAATATTCACAAGTTCAAATGCAAGCTCTTTTTTGTCTTCTTCAATCTTTGAGCTGATTTCTGCCGCATCGCAATAAAATATCGGTATGTTGTCTCTCCCATTACATCGTTCAACGTATAAACATCAGCGACATTTGATAACTCAATGTCTTCCCTTGCAATGAACTCTAAAGAAAATTGCGGGGGCAGGATTTGAACCTGCGGCCTTCGGGTTATGAGCCCGACGAGCTTCCGGACTGCTCCACCCCGCGTGAATGCGGACGCTTTAGTTTCGACCGGCAAGCATCCGCAAAAATGTCAACAGTTTTCCTCCTGCTGATAATTTAATATATGCATCAGCCCATGATATTATCACATCAAATCAGGCTAATTAACCGGCAATTTATTAATATGCTTTGCCGTAAAGCTTTTCCTCGCAGATTTTGTACTTTTATTTGAGTGCAAATTCATGATATAATAATTTAAAGGATTGGTGATACTATGAAATTTTTACACTTGGCAGATTTGCATTTAGGAAAAAAGTTAGATGAGTTTTCGATGATTGAAGACCAGAAATACATTTTACTTAAGATACTTAATATTATTGACGAAGAACAGCCTGACGGACTCATTATCGCAGGCGATGTGTATGATAAGCCGTACCCTTCGGTTGAAGCCGTTGAGCTTCTCAACCAATTTTTGAATGCTTTGGCACAAAGGAAGCTTGAAACCTTTATCATAAGCGGCAACCATGACAGCGCCGAGCGTCTTTCTTTTGCTTCCAAGCTTATTGACCATGCCGGCATTCACATTGCCCGCGCCTATAGCGGTGTGGTAACGCCCTTTGAGCTTAGCGATAAATTCGGAACGGTAAAGCTTTATTTGCTGCCGTTTGTGAAGCCTGTTCATGTACGGCAGGCGTTTCCTGATGAAGAAATTGCTACATATAATGATGCTGTTTCGACTGCAATTAATCATATGAATATAAATACTGATGAACGAAATGTACTGGTGACGCACCAGTTTGTTACCGGAGCAAAGACCTGTGACAGTGAAGAAATATCCGTCGGCGGTACGGACAATATTGATGCCTCAGTGTTTGACGGCTTCGATTATGTTGCCCTCGGTCATATTCATTCGCCTCAGAGTATTACGCGCGACACCCTACGCTATGCAGGCTCGCCATTAAAATATTCCTTCTCGGAGGCCGGTCACAAGAAATCAGTTACCGTTATTGAGCTGGCGCAGAAGGGCAGCGTTGAAATCAGCACAATTCCGCTGATTCCAAAGCATGATTTAATTGAGCTTAAGGGCAGCTATGACACTCTTATGTCAAAGGCATTTTATGAAAATCTCAATTTAGATGATTATTATCATATTACTTTGACTGACGAAGAGGATATTCTCGACGCCATAAACCGTCTGAGAACTGTTTATGCAAAGATATTAAGGCTTGATTACGATAATACAAGAACCAGGACACACAACGTGATTGACATTAACCACAGTGTAGACAGGCTGCAGCCAATAGATTTAGTCAATGAACTGTATGAAAAGCAAAACGGTCAGCCGTTAAATGAGCTTCAGCGTGAGTATGCGATGTCGCAAATAGAAAAGATTTGGAGGGGTGAAGCATGAGACCGACTCAATTAACCATGTCCGCCTTCGGACCTTATGCGGATAAAACTGTACTTGATTTCAATTTGCTCGGTACAAAGGGGCTTTACCTGATTACCGGTGATACCGGCGCCGGCAAAACAACTATTTTTGATGCTATCACCTTTGCTTTGTTTGGCGAAGCCAGCGGAGATGTCCGAAAAGCGACCTCGTTTCGTTCAAAATATGCAAGCGCAGATACTCCGACCTTTGTAGAGCTTATATTTGAATACAATGATAAAACATACTGCATTAAAAGAAACCCCGAATACCTGCGTCCAAAGAAAAGCGGCACCGGTGAGACAAAAGAAAACGCTAATGCTGAGCTTATCATGCCTGACGGACGAATTGTTCACAAAACAGGCGAGGTTACCAAAGAAATTGAAGAGCTTCTTGGCATTAACCGAAAGCAGTTTTCACAAATTGCAATGATTGCGCAGGGTGATTTCAGAAAGCTGCTTGACGCAGATACAAAATCAAGAATTGAAATCTTCAGCCAGATTTTCAAAACGGGTCCTTATGCTGATTTACAGCAAAGAATCCGTGAAGATTCCTTAACCACCTTTCGTGACAGGGAGGATGCAAAAAAGAGCATCAAACAGTACGTTAACTCTGTCAAATGCGGCGAAACCGACCCTCTCAGGCTCGATTTAGAAGCTGCACAGGCAGAACAGATGCTGGTTGACGACGAGATAACTTTAATTGCGAATATTATTACTTCTGATACGTCTGCATTAAAATCCGTAGAAAAAGAACTCCTTGAGACTGAAAAGGCATTATCCGATATTCAAGCAGATATTCGCATGTACAATCGTCAGATACAGACTAAAAAAGACTATGAAGCAAACGAAAAGCTTATTGCTTCAAAGGCACAGGAGGTTGAAAAAAGCAAAGAAGTGCTTGAAAAAGAGAAGTCTAAAAGTACTGAGCGTGAAGCATTAGCAAAAAACATTAACTCTCTTGAAGCTTTGCTTCCTAAATTTGACGAGCTTGATAAGGAAGTTAAAGCACTTAATGATGCTATCGGCAATAAAGAAAAACAAATCAAAGCTCTTAATAAAACCAGGGCTGCACGTACATCTGCCATTGATGAGCTTGCAAAAAAGCAGGCGCGTCTTGACGAATTAAAAGATGCAGGGACAAATATCGCTAAGCTTGATGGTCTCATAGCTGACCTGGCTGACAAAATCACCTCTATTGAGGAGTTAGAGGATAAGCTTGATGATTACCACAAAAGAGAGAAGGAAGCCTTCGCAAAGCAGGAAGAATGTGAACTTGCACTTCAAAGCGAACTTCACTTATCATCATTGTATAATAACATCAATATGGCATTTTTAGCAGAGCAGGCAGGCATATTGGCTCAGCGGCTTATAGACGGCGCTCCGTGCCCTGTTTGCGGTTCTGTTTCCCACCCTGCACCTGCAAAGCTTTCCGAGCATGCCCCAACAGAAAATGATGTTAAAAAAGCAAAGACGGACGCCGATAATGCAAACAAAAAATCACAGGCTTTATCAAGTGAGGCCGCCGTCTTAAATACAGAAGCAAAAGGACTAAAGGCTGAGGCTTGCAGCAAGGCAGACAAATTATTTGAATCCTATGCCTTTGAAAACTTATCTGACATGTCTGCTGAGTTAAAGAGCAGCACAAGGCAGGCAAAAGCCGACGCTCAGACGCAGCTTAAAGCTGAAAATGACAAAAACGCAGAGAAAACAGCTCTTGAAAAACAAATTTCGGAGCTTTTGCAGCATAAAGACAGCCTTGAAGATTCTTTGGCTGATATAAACGCAGAAATATCTTCTTTAACAACTGCTATTGATTTAAAAACCACGCACGTTGAAAAAATCCGGACAGAGCTTGGCTTTGCAAGCAAGCATATAGCCAAAGAAAAGCTCGACCGGCTTAAGGCTGAACTAAAAAAACTGGAAGATGCTTTTAAGCAGGCAAAAAAAAATTATGATGACGAGGACAACCTCTTAAGGGAGTTAAAAGGAAAACAACAAGGTCTTGAAGAATCGCTGAAAAGTTTTGTGATGCTTAATATTGATGAATTGGAGTCATTGAAAACAGGTAAACAGCAACGCAAGTCCGACCTCGATACCAAACGCAGGACTATCAATTCAAGGCTTGATAATAATAATGATTTGTTACAAAAAATCAAAGCACAATCCTCACATCTAAGTGAAATTGAAGCCAGATACACCTGGCTGAGCTCGCTTTCAAACACAGTCAACGGTAATGTTAGCGGAAAAGAAAAAATCCAGCTTCAGACCTATGTCCAAATGATGTATTTCGACAGAATCATTGAAAGAGCCAATACCCGTCTGCTTATAATGACAAATGGTCAGTATGAGCTGCTGCGACGCAAGGAAGCCGGACAAAATGCAAGCCAGACCGGGCTTGATTTAGATGTTCTCGACCATTACAACGGCAGTACCAGGGCTGTCAGCTCGCTATCCGGCGGCGAATCCTTTAAAGCCTCACTGGCTCTCGCACTCGGCATGTCTGATGAAATCCAGTGCTCTGCCGGCGGCATACAACTGGATACGATGTTTATAGATGAAGGCTTTGGCTCGCTTGATGACGACTCACTGCAAATGGCGCTGAAAGTATTGGTAGGCATGACAGGCGAAAACAGACTTGTAGGAATCATATCACATGTTACAAACCTTAAAGACAAAATTGATAAGCAAATTGTTGTCTCCAAAAATCATTCCTTTGACGACTTTGGAAGCAGCGTAAAAATAATTGTATAATTATATTAAAAATATTTTTTCATAATCAGCACCGCCCGTCAAACGGGCGGTTTGCTTTGACCCTATAAGGGTTCGTTACCGGGGGCTTTTTCAAAATAGAGATTTTCTCTGTAGAGCAAAAGCTCCTTTTTTTAACTAAAACATAATATTTATAATACATACTTTTTTAATTTAATTTAAAAAACCACAAACCTGATTTGTACTGTCTTTTATTTGATTTCAAAATAAAAACCCCATAGACTTAATATCTATGAGGTTCTCAAGGCGACAACCAGATTCGAACTGGTGATAGAGGTGTTGCAGACCTTTGCCTTACCACTTGGCTATGTCGCCATATTAAATTAAAATGACTCCAAGGGGATTTGAACCCCTGTTACCGCCGTGAAAGGGCGGTGTCTTAACCGCTTGACCATGGAGCCTCGAGTGCTTATTAAATGTATCAAATGAGCACCGCTTTGTCAACAAGCTTTTGAAATGCATCAAATGTTTTTTTAATGCATTTCATTTTTTAAATCATGTTGATAATCTTTTGCAAATAATTATTTGAATAAATCATATCCAAAATCGGGTTGTTATTTATCTCTTTAAAGAGCGTCTGTCCCCAGTCGGCAGTTCCAAACATCGTGATTATAATACATACAATCCATATGGCGAGCACCCCTTCAACAAATCCCAGAACAGCTCCTCCTCCTTTGTTGAAAACTCTTATAATCGGGAGCTTTGCAAATATATCCAAGAGGAAGATTGCAAGATACACAAGTATCGAAACAACAATAAATAGAACCACAAAAACCAATGCATCCACTACTTTATCCGTAACAAATGCAGTTATATAATCCGAAAAATTATCAACTTCAAGCTTCTTATAGCCTTTTTCATTGTTGAGCTTTATCATATCGGTCTTAATATTCTCAGGCAGGGAAAGCTTTTTGATTACCTTTGTCTGATCCTTTTTTCCTATTCCCGAAACAGGACTATCCTCCAAAACTTTATCCAGGGATTCATCCACATAACCGTCGACCTTTTCGTAAACCCATTTTTCAACGGGCGAATCCTTTATTAAATCCTTTGTTAAAGGCTTGTTTAATGGAATATAAATAGAAGCAATAGCTAATATCATATATTGGTAATTTTTTAAGTATAGTTTATATCCATCTTGTTCTAATATATAAACATTTTTATTTTTTGTA
>JAFRXK010000054.1 GCA_017442865.1 Lachnospiraceae bacterium
AATCATTCGCTTTCCATCGAGGGTGCAGCTTGAACTGTGCTTTTCGTCAGATGAATACAGAAAAATTATGCACGAACGTACTGACAATGTAGACGCTCGTGCAGTTATTGTTGAAATGTAATTATGATTTATAAGAACTTTTACTGCACAGGGGTTGTTTCAACATATGCAATATGCTCAATATCTTTAAGCGGAAGTATTGTATCTTTCTGTCCGATTATCATAAATCCATAAATATAAAGTCCCTGTTCTTCTATTTTCTCAGCCAGACCTTTATAATATCCCTTTGGTCTGTTGTTTTCCATCATCTCAAGAAAGATATGGTTGTCATCAATATATCTGAGCATACTTGATACATGCTGCTTCATTATATCTGCAGTCAGCGTATTAAAAAAATCATCCGGCCATGAATAATCCTTCTCAGAATGAAAAGTTGAATCTACAAGATAATCCTGTGTTAAATACGGATATTCTGTTAAATTAACATTTAATGCATTAAAAGTCATCAAAGGATATTTAAATCCAAACCTGCCTTCATCCGACAATTCACCTGCATCATTTCTAACACAAATTGCACACCACTCTGGACAAACATCAAACTTTTTACACCAATCTGTAAACTTATCATAAGACATTGCAGAATCCAAAGTAATGTAAGCATTATAAAATTTATCATTATTTAGATTTGAAATCTCTGAAAACGCATGCGCCTTATCTAAATCTGCAAAAGTATAGCTAGTCCTGACTTTAGCAAGCTGCGACATGATAAGACCAGATTCATAGTGCTTTAATATATTCGAATTGTATAATGTCATTTTATTCTTTTTTATATATCCGCCCACATCAGCAATATTTCCTGTAATACTTAGCGTTTGCGGAATGTAAATGCTGTAATTCCCCTCTCCTTCTTCTTCTGCAATTACTTTATCGCGATAGTTTTCAGGCATGAACAGTTCAGAATAAACGGCAAAATCAAGACTTAATTGATTTATCCCTGCATCTTTTTCTGTACCGGCTGCTGTTTTTCCCGGATTATAATAAAACGAGTCAACCACTTTCGGGAGCAAAAATATCACAAAAAGTGTTGCTGCAAGCAATACCGCGCCGACAATCAAGCCCATCTTAATAAAAGCTTTTCTGATATATGAATTCACACTTTTCGCAAAGGAATCTGCCTCAACGGTCTCATCTTTTTCTTCTTCATTAATATTATTTAACGAGTCAAAATCATAATCGTCCATCTGCTCCATCAGATAATCTCCGATAGCCTCATGCTTCTCAATGTCAGCCTCAACCTGTATGCGTTCATCTTCTTTAAGTCTGCCCTCTTTATATAATGCTAATAATTCTTTATAAGTCATAACCCTTTCCCTCCATATAATTCTTTATTTCCTTCTTTGCCCGATACACTTTTACCCTTACATTTTCGGGGCTGATGTGAAGAAGCGAGGCGATTTCCTTTTGTGACAATTCAGAGAAATACCGGAGTGCAATCACCTCTCTTAAGCCGGTGTCCAGCTGCATAATAGCCCGGTAAAGCTCCTGATTCTTCATATCCTCCATTGCTTTTTCTTCAGGCCCCGGATGTACGTCAGCAAATTCCTCAGAAATCTCTTCGTATACAATCCGCTTACCTTTTTTCACATTATTTAAAAACAGATTTCGCGCCACTAAATACAGCCACGCCCGTATATTTGTATGTGAATCCGAAAGCGAAAGAATTGCTTTCAAAAAAACTTCCTGCAGCAAATCCTCAGCTAAGGCAGAATCACCGCAAAGTGCATATAAATACCTGTATATTTCTTTGTGGTATTTCTGATACACTTCTGCGAGTAAATCGCTATGCATCTCCAATCACCTCCCCGCTTTTTTATGTTTTCTATTTATATAACAATCTTACGAAAGAAATGTTACAATTATTTTTTCATATTTGATAAAAAGTGCAGTCCAAGCTATGAACTGCACTTCCCGGAAATGTTTTATTCAAATACCATATTTTTTCAATGATATACCATCATATAAAATACAATTACAGCCTTTTCATCACAGGCTTCGGTGTCCTGTCAACATAATAAAGTCCCCAGTTGCACTCCGAGCTTTCAGGCTTTGAACCCTTCCAAGGCTCGTCAAAGGCTTCAAATATGCATGCAATAATCTTTTCTTCTTCTATCCACGCGTTAAAAGCATCAATGTACTTCTTCTGGTTTTCCTCGCTTGCATGCTCAGGCACCATGTGTCTGGCAGGCGTACACGACCAGCCCGCCTCAGTAAAGATTACCTGCTTGTCAGGAAACCACTCCTGCACCATCTTATAATCACTCTTATTCATGTCAAGTGCACCGTCAACGCCTACTCTGTTGTGAAGCGGGTAGCTGTGAATGCTTATCACATCAAGAACGTTTCCAAGCGCACCGAGCTTCTTCCACTCGCCTGCACCCTCGCAGAATGTCACCGGCTTGCCGGTGCCCTCTTTAAGTCTTTTTGCATGAAATATTAATCTTTCAACAGGAACTAAATGTGCGCCCCAGTCAGGCGTATTTTCATTGCCAACCGAAACCAGCACAATCTCATCCTTGTACTCATTTGTCAGCTCTATAAGCTTTTCAAGCTCGGCATCATTCCTTGCTGCATTTGCCAAAAGCTCCTGCTCGCTAAAATCCTGCCTCTCAAACGGGCAGTTTTTATTTGCAATCTCAGGGTCAGAATCGATTCCGATAATACATTTTAACGGAAGCTTCTTCTCCCTTATTATTTCAAGCACACGCCTTGCATGAAGGTTCGGGTCATACATTCTTAAATATTTGTAGCCGTCCGCCACAAGAATGTCCAAATCCTGCGCAATCTCCTCCTTTGAAGGAATCACAGTCTTCGGGCTCTGTCCTGCTCTGTAGCCTGAATAGCATATTGCCTTGCCGTAATCTAAAATCTTCTCCATAAAATGACCTCCAACGTAAAACGTTTTTTTATATGTTCAGAAACACTCCTGCGTTCTTGCCATAAAATGTGCTAATGCTTATACGACATCTCAAACGATATAAAAATAATGCCCAGAGCCGGAATCGAACCAGCGACACGAGGATTTTCAGTCCTCTGCTC
>JAFRXK010000055.1 GCA_017442865.1 Lachnospiraceae bacterium
AAGATTACTGCTTATCGGAATCTGTAGCGGTTTGTGAAGATATTACTGTATCTGTATATAATAATAATATTAATGTTGAGGAAGCATGGGCGATTCTTACGGGTCCTTTCTTCGGACTGTTTAATGCAGGAACATGTGCGTCAGATGCATCACAGGCAGATTCGAGCGTGTTTGCAGGACTTGGCGTATGCTATCATACATCTGTTTCACCAACAGATGGCGGAACATACCAGTTCAACTCATAAGACAGATTCTGATTTACTGACGCCCGAAGCGTAAGCTTAAGGCAGAGGTTATAGTATTAATGATTAATTAATCCGGCGGCAGCCAAAGGTCTTAAGACCTCTGGCTGCCGCCTTTGTCGTGCTTTAGATGGTAACAAATTGTGACACTAAAGTTGTTGCTTTGCTTAATAATAGGTGTTATTATTAGATGCGTAGATAAGATTTTTGCAAGCGGCGCGGCCTCCATGCGAGTACTGTATTATTGTTTTACTCAAGCGAAGATGTGCATGGATATATCGGACTTTGGATATTGGATTACTGCTGAGATTCTGCATCGGATGATTTGCTTTATTGTTTCCGTGCAGCAGGATTCAGGCTTTGATAGCAATATCAGTTATGCTCGGTTATGTACATTATTTCGGAGTGATTCTCATGATTGATGTTGTATTTTAACCGGCTGACGGTCAGAATTACAGTTGAATAAGCATATATTTAAAGTCCTTTTGATTATCAGAGGGACTTTTTTTATATAATAATTTTAAGGAGGCTTATATATGAGCAAGAAGTTACGCTTACTAAAGAGAATCCTGTCATTATTTATTATGCTTATGACAGTTACGATATTATTTGAAAGCCGTTTTGAACCGGCTTATGCTGCACAGATGAGAACAGGGACGCATGTGTTTACAGATCCGGGTGTGGATGTGTTTGGTGATGGCAGATATGCGACCTTTACTGTGAAGTTTGCGGGAGAGGTGAATGCCTACTGTGTTCAATATGCTGTGGGTATTACGGATTTTGCATCCTATGACAGATATGATAACCCCTATACTGCTTTAAGTGACAGACAGAAGGATTTGCTGGCATATGCGTTAGCGTATGGTTTTTCACCTGAATCACCGGATATTTCATCTGATACAGAGATTATAGGGTATGTGGCAAGCCAGTGCCTTATATGGTGTATTACAGAGGATTGCTGGGATGATAAGGCGATGGTTGATGGTGTCCGTGACAGGATTGCGGCAGAGCTGGCAGGTGTGTACAGCACGATAGACAGCGACTGCTTTAAGGCATATTTTGATGGGCTCAGAAGTGATATTGCTCTTGCGGAGCACAGGACGGTTCCAGCATTTGCTTCCTGTATCAAGGCGTCTAAGCCGGTCACATTGAAGTGGTCGGCTTCAGACAAAAGATATGAGGCAGTATTTAATGATGCGAATCATGTAATTGCAGATTTTGATTTTTCATTGCTGGACGCAGCTGGAATCAATTACATTATTGACAGGGACAGCATATTATTCTACAGCTCAAAGCCGCTTGATGGCGTGGTTGATGTATTAATCAGACCGGCAGACGGCAGCTATGCAGCACGGCACAGAGTGGCATCAGTTGTGTATTGGGGCAATGCGGCAAGAGAGCAGACGGTGGCATCATTGGACCTCACAGGTACTGTTATCAGCCCAATTATGGCATATATGAGCTTTAATACCGAGAAGGGCAGCCTTAAGCTTCATAAGCTGTCGTCTGACGATGGAGAGGGGCTTAATGGTGCAGAGTTTGAGGTATACGAAGACGCGTCATGCAGCCGGCTTATAGGGTGTATTTCAACAGCAAGCGAGGATGGCGTGGCAGGCTGTGCAGCTCTTGATGGTCTTGATGTCGGACATACATATTACATAGTCGAAAAGGGTTCTGTAATGAATCATCGAATATCGATGGAGATTTACCCTTATACAGTAATGTCCGATGGGCATGCTATTGATATTTTCAATGACAGAGTACCCGTCAGTATTAAGCTTATCAAGACTGATGCTGTCACTGGAAAAGGTGTAAGCGGAGCAGTATATTCTTTGTATGCAAGGGAGGATATTTTATCTGCTTCGGGAAGCAGGGTTATATATCATGCGGGAGAGCATGTATCTGATTTCCCTGTAACTGATGAGGATGGAGCTTCTGTGTTGGATAACCTTTATGTAGGAAGTTATTTTGTTAAGGAAAAGACAGCTCCTGAGGACAGCATTTACAGTCTGGATGAGAAAGAGTATGATGTGTATGCTTCATCTTCAGAAAAGTTTTATGAATGTGACAAAGTTGTTTGTCTGGAGGTTTGTGTGAGTGAAGAGCACCTTCCGGGATATCTTAAGATAGAGAAGAGCTCTGAAGCTGACGGTAAGCCTCTGGAAGGGACAGTTTACGGCATTTACAAGGATAAAGCTTGTACAGAGCTGGTTCAGCAGCTTGTAACGGATGATAAAGGCTTTGCATTGTCAGATGAGCTTATTGAGGGTACATATTATGTCAGGGAGCTGTCGTCTGCACCGGGATATATAGCTGATATAAGTGTCCGTCAGGCACAGATTAAGGCTGCAAAGACATCAAAGCTTAAGTTTACCAATAAGCCGACAAGAGTACAGATTACCAAGACCTCCGTTACCGGTGACTGTCCTGAGATTCCGGGAGCGGAGCTTGTTATAAGAGATACGGATGGTAATGAAGTAGCAAGATGGATATCAGAGACCTCGCCACATATGATTGAAGCCCTTCCTGCGGGTGATTATACACTTACGGAATATAGGACACCTTTTGGCTATCAGGCTGCGGAAACGGTTGAATTCACAGTTATGGAAACAGGAGATATACAGACCGTAACCATGGTTGATACAGAGACCTATGGAAGAGTTTTAATTCATAAATCTGATATTGATACAGGGCTGCCATTGGAAGGAGTAGTCTTTGAGATCAGAGTGTCAGATGATGTTGTTGCTGAAGACGGAGTACTTGTTTATAAAGCAGGTACAGTGATTGAGCAGCTTATAACAGATGAGAATGGATATGCACAGAGCGGTATGCTTCCTATCGGCACATATGGCAGTGAGGGCTGGACAAGCTATATTCAATACAAGCTTTGTGAGGCGCAGCCGTTAGATGGTTATTGCACTGATGTAATTGAATATGATGTGATATTTGATTATGCAGGTGATAATATGCCGGTGGTTGAGAAGGAATATTATATTGAGAACGTCCCTGAAAGCGAGTCAGAAAGTGAGCCGGAAAGTGAGCCTGAAAGTGAGCCTGAAAGTGAGCCGGAAAGCGAACCGGAAAGCGAACCGGTGAGTGAGCCTGAAAGCGAGTCTGAAAGTGAGTCGGAGAGCGAGCCGGAAAGTAAGCCGGAGAGTATACCGGTCACAAGTGCTTCTGAAACAAAGCCTGTACCGGCACCGCGGACAGGAGACGGCACCGGCACAGTATTTTGGTCTGTAATTTCTATAATTTCTGTTTTACTGTTAGTTCTGATAATAGACCGCAATAGAAAGCATCTAAAATAATTTGTTCTAATTTGCAATTTGTTTTCCTGTATTATCAAGATGATAATTATCTTTAAGGATCAGAGCTGAAATCGGTACTATTTCATATCCTTTATTCTGAAGTCCCTCTATTATCTGTGGAAGAGCCTCAGGGGTGTATTTAGCACCATTATGCATAAGAATTATGGCACCGTTATCAAGCGCTTTGTGATTTAAGACGGTATCGGCAATTTTCTGGACACCGTAATCCTTCCAGTCTAAACTGTCTACAGACCATTGTATGGTGTAGTAATTGCATTCTTTTGAAGTTGTGACAAGCGCATTATTATAGTCACCGTAAGGCGGTCTGAACAGACACATTTCACATCCGGTAAGCTCTTTTACCTTGTTATGTACCGATAACAGTTCATCTTTGATTTGAGAAACTGACAGCTTGCTCATTTCATAATGATGCTCGCTGTGGTTGCCAAGGTCATGACCGGCGGCTGCAATAGCCTTTACATCATCAGGGTATTTTTCAACCCAGCCGCCGGTCATAAAAAATGTCACATGAACATTGTATCTGGATAAAATATCGAGAATATTTCTTGTGTCATCATTTCCCCATGCTGCGTCAAATGATAGGGCAACCTTTTTTTCTTTTGTGTCTACACAGTATATCGGCAGCTCGCGGTTTCCTACGGTATTGCTGGTGCTTTTTGCAGCAGGAAGATAGACAAGAAGTCCGGCGATAAATACAAAAGCTGTTAGAACGGAGAGTGCCTTTCCAGCGATATTTTCACGTGAAAGTACAGTTGATAAAATTTTTTTAAACATAATAAATCCCTGAATATAAATTAGTATATTATATTCAGGGATTTTGATTATAATGAATTGACACAGGTAATATTTTAGCATGATTTATTTATGCATAGAACAAGTAATAAAATAATTAAAAATAATTATTTCATGGTTTTTTTGAGCAGTTCACAAAGCTCATCAACTGCAGCATCATTTCCGGATTTGATGTCATCCACAACGCACGATTTAATATGGCTGGATAAAAGCTGCCTGTTAAAGGCGTTGAGTGCAGACTGTACGGCGCTCACCTGCATAAGCACGTCAACGCAGTAGCGGTCGTCTTCTATCATTTTGCGGATGCCCCTTATCTGTCCTTCAATTCTGCTCAGTCTCGTAGTGAGATCCTTCTTTTCCGACTCATTTCTGACTTTATGCTTTGCATTGCAGCAATCTGTCATATCCTCCTGCCAGACAGAGCCGCTCAAATCCTGTTGTAAGGAATCATCAGCTGCAGAACCACCTGAAGCAGGACGGATAGTATTATCAATCATAATATCACTCATAAAAATGCTTCCTTTCGAGTAAGTGGACAATGCTTTTATGCAATATCGATTACGTTATAGTCCTTATCTTCAACAGCCTTTTTAAGAATATCGTTGTTGATATCCCCGGACAGTGTTACAACTGCTGTTCCTTCAACGTGGGATACGTCTGCATTCTCAACCCCGTCGATTGCCTCAAGTGCTTTCTTAACGGCTGCCTCACAGTGCTTGCACATCATTCCTTCGATTTTCATTGTCTTTGTCATAGTCATTTTCTCCTTTTCTAAATAATTTTCCTGAATTAAATTTATATTAGGTGAATCAAAAGCCATGTTTTTATCTTTTGAAGAATCGTGTATATCCAAAAGATTCAGGCGAAGCGCATTCATGCAGACCGTAAAGCTTGAAAGGCTCATTGCGGCGGCACCCAGCATCGGACTCATCTCCCAGTGCCAGCCGAAAAGTTTCTGGTAGAAGCCTGCGGCAAGCGGAATGCAGATTATATTATAAAAGAACGCCCAGAAAAGATTCTGGTGAATGTTTTTGATGGTAGCGCGGCTTAAGCGTATGGCTGCCGGCACATCAGTAAGTCCTGATTTCATAAGCACAATATCTGCGGCATCGACTGCAACATCAGCGCCGGCTCCGATTGCAATTCCGAGGTCGGCTCTTGTAAGCGCTGGAGCGTCATTAATGCCGTCGCCGACCATCGCGGTTACGCCGCTTTCGCTAAGCCTTTGGACAACCTCATCCTTGCCGTCCGGAAGCACGCCCGCAATGACATTGTCTACGCCGATAAGCCTGCCGATAGCATTTGCGGTCTGTTTGTTGTCGCCGGTAAGCATAACAACTGAAATACCCATGTTTTTAAGCTCTTCTACAGCTTGAACGGAATCGTCCTTGAGAGTGTCCGCAACAGCGATTATTCCAGCGATGAATTTCCCTGTAACCGCCGGCGATGTGTTTTCGCCCATCACCGGTGATGCATTCTCACCGGCCGCCGATGAAGTGTTTTCGCCTATCGTCGGCGATGTGTTCTCACCAATCACCAGTGATGCATTCTCACCAGCCGCCGATGAAGTGTTTTCGTCCATCGCCCGAAGCTTTTTCTCTGCTGCAAAAAACAGAGGTGTCCTGCCCTGCATAGCGAGTGCAGAAGCTGCCTCGGCAAGCTTTTGTGGAATAGCAAAGTGCTTTGAAATATATTTTGCGGAGCCGCCGTATAAAATCAGGTCATCTTTTGACGCTTTAAGACCATTGCCCGGAAGAACAGTGAAATCTGATACCTCGTCCGCAATGTTTTTTTCTTCGGTTGCTTTTTGGACAATAGCTTTTGCAAGCGGGTGCTCTGATTTTTGCTCAAGAGATACTGCAAGCCTTAACAGTTCATCGGCAGTAAATGTGTCTGCCGGAACAATGTCGGTAACTACAGGCTCGCCGCGGGTCAGAGTGCCTGTCTTATCAAGAGCAACAGTGCTTATTTTACCTGCCTTTTCCTGAGCGGCGGCTGTCTTAAATAAAATACCGTTTTTTGCGCCAATACCATTACCAACCATAATTGCAACAGGTGTGGCAAGCCCTAAGGCACAAGGGCATGATATGACGAGTACTGCGATGGCGCGCGCAATTGCGAAGGTGAAGCTCTGCCCTGACACAAGCCATATAATCAGAGTTATTAAAGAAATAATGATGACCGCAGGGACAAAATACGAGGATACCTTGTCTGCTATTCGTGCGATTGGCGCCTTTGTTGCGGCTGCGTCGCTCACCATATGGATTATTTGTGAAAGGGTTGTATCCTCGCCTACTCTGGTTGCTCTGGCACGGATGTAGCCTGACTGATTTGTGGTTGCTGCTGATATGGTGTCGCCTGCGGCTTTATCGACAGGTATTGATTCGCCTGTGAGTGCGGCCTCATTGACTGTGGCACTGCCCTCAACAATAACACCGTCGACAGGAATGTTTTCTCCGGCACGCACAACAAAAATGTCGCCGACACGGACATTTTCAATCAGAACCTCTGTCTCCCTGCCATCTTTAAACAATATGGCGGTTTTCGGCGCAAGTCTCATAAGACCTTTAAGTGCGTCTGTTGTGCGTCCTTTAGATATCGACTCAAGAAGTTTTCCTATTGTAATGAGCGTCGGTATCATCGCCGCTGATTCAAAGTACAGATTGTGGACGTAATGCGAAACCATATCATTTTCACCTCTGCCCATGAAGATAATCATGGCGTAAAGCTCAACCAGACTGTAGCCAAAGGCGGCTGCGGAGCCAAGTGCAACAAGTGTGTCCATGTTTGGCGCGCCGGCAAGCAGTGATTTGAATCCGCTGGTGAAAAATTTATGATTAATAGTCATCACAATGATTGCGATAAGCATTTCAGTTGTGGCAAGAGCAACATGATTTTCCTCCAGAAAGCCCGGGAGTGGAAGCTTTAACATCATGTGTCCCATGGAAATGTACATAAGCGCAAGCAGGAACACAAGCGAAGAAACAAGACGGCGCTTAAGCACGGGTGTTTCTCTGTCCTTAAGTGCTTCCTCCTCGTCTGCATAAGGAGAGCCTGGCCCGCTGTCGGATTTCAATCCGCCGCTCAAGCCTTGGCTGCTGTCGGGTTTTAATCCGCCACCCAACTGTTTCTTGCTTTCCTTTTTGGATGCGCCGTAGCCTGCATTTGTAACGGCATCAATAATGTCTTTATCGGATGCAGTGCCCTCAACGCCCATTGAGTTGGTAAGCAGCGAGACTGAGCAGGATGTAACACCGGGGACCTTGGAAACCGCCTTCTCAACACGGCTCTGGCACGCGGCACAGCTCATGCCTGTAACAATATATTGTTCCATTGAATACCTCCTGATAAATTAAGATGCTTTCAATATAATTATAATTCGTTGAATCATAGCAATCCCTCCGAGGTTTAGTTTAAGCACACAAGCTACATACCCCCGGGTGGTATATTTAATATACCACCCGGGGGTATGTCTGTCAACTATGAATCATAAAAAATAATTTAATGTCTCTTAAAGTCCGCTTTTTGATACAATATACAAACAATACGTGTATAAATTGAAATTGACTTGTTATATTCTTACTGATAATATATTTATAATTATTAGTACAGGGCAGAATGCATTTGGCGGGCATTAACATTTTTAGACAGGCTTTTTTGTCATTATGGGTTATCAGTTCAAAGCAGAATGTATTTGCCGAGAGTTATCATTTTTAGAAGGGCGGTTTTGTCATGACTGGCTGGATTGTGGTAAATCATTATCTTAATAATAAAAGATTTGATGAGTTGTATAAATTTTTTAATGATGCGGCAGACAGGCTGGGAATCAGGCTTGTCAAAAAAACCAATTCTGAGCTTATGGGCAGGTTTATTGTGTCTGAGAATTATTCGTATGGGCATGCTGAAGCAGAAAAGCCTCTCAGGCAGAAGAGTATCTGTGAAAAGCAACTTCTTATGAGGGAAGCATCATATGAGATGCAGCCTCTCAGGCAGGAGAGCATGCGTGAAACGCCTTGTGATATTCCTAATTTCGTTTTGTTCTGGGACAAGGACGTGAAGCTTGCGAGAATGATGGAGAAGGCTGGCTTTAAGGTGTTTAACAGCGCTGATGCAATCGAGCGCTGCGATGATAAAGCAAGGACAAATATTGCTCTGGCGGGAGAGGGCATTAGGATGCCGAAGACATTTGTTTCGCCGCTCACATATTTTGATGAAGGACTGGACGGAGAAGAGTTTGCCTCCAATATAGAGAGTCAGATACCTTATCCTGTGGTCGTTAAAGATTGCATGGGCTCGTTTGGAGAGCAGGTCTGTCTGGCACACAACCGTGAGGAGCTTCTAAGGATTATAAGAAGTAAGGGCAGGACTCCGTTTATTGTGCAGGAGTTCATTAGAACCTCACAGGGCAGGGATTTGAGGATTTACGTTGCGGGCGGAAAAGCAAGAGCGACGATTATGAGGTTTAACAATAAAGATTTCAGGGCAAATTATGTGGACGGTGCCGATATGAAGGCGTTTTCTCCGACAAGAAAGCAGGAGGAGATGGCTGTCAGAGTGGCAGAACTGCTCGGACTGACCTTTGGCGGCATTGATATTTTGTTCGGCGAAAATGATGAGCCTGTGTTCTGCGAGGCTAATTCAAATGCACATTTTAAGAAATTATACACCGTTACGGGCGTGAATATGGCCGAAGAGATAATAAAATGCATAGCTGAGCAAATATAATTAATAAAGTGCTTGACTTAGTAGCGAAAATATACTATGCTTACATCAAGCCGAATATCAGATAATATGCAGAAGATGCTTATCGGATTAAATGTACGAAAATGTACAGAAGCAGATTATCAGGCTGAATGTGCGATTTTATTCGGTTGACGATTCGAATACATATACTTACCGAAGGGAGGTGTGATATGGAGAATCAAAGCAGTGATTATGCAGATGTTTCAGGCATTACTGATAACTGTGCAAAACAGGAGAATCGAAGCAGTGATTATGCAGATGTTTCAGGCATTACTGATAACTGTGCAAAACAGGAGAATCGAAGCAGTGAAAGTGCAGGTGCTTCCGATGTGATTAGCGGATGCGGTGAGCCAAGAAACAGCGACGGTCTTACGGAGAAGGAATTTCTGGAGCATTACAAACCGGGAAATTATGATAGACCGTCGGTAACGGTTGATATGCTTATATTTACCATAGATACCGTCACGCCGAGCAACAGCAAGTGTGCTGCCGACAAGGTGCTTAAGCTTCTGCTTATACAAAGAAAAAATCATCCTTATATTTACCAGTGGGCGCTGCCGGGAGGCTTTGTCAACATTGACGAGTCGCTTATTGAAGCCGCTAAAAGAGAGTTAAAGGAAGAGACAGGCATTGAGAATGTTTATATGGAGCAGCTCTATACGATGGGCGGTGTAAACAGGGACCCGCGTATGAGAGTCATTTCCACGGCATATATGGCGCTTGCACCAAAGGAGTCGTTAAATGCGGCGGCAGGCGATGACGCGCAGGATGCAGACTGGTTTGAGGTGTCAAAGGAGCTTTTGTCTGAAAGCAGCGAGGGCAGGACATGGTGCATATCACTTATTAATGAAGAGAAGGATGTCCATATCAAATATCTGCTCAAAGAGACCTACAGGATGAATGGAGTTGTAAAGGTTGCCGATACCGATATAGAGCTTATGCCTGACAGTCGTGGAAGGATAGCCTTTGACCATATTGAGATAGTCAATATTGCGCTTGAGAGGATGAGCAATAAGGTGGAATATACACCGATAGCGTTTAATCTTCTGCCGGAGGAATTTACATTAAGCGAGCTGCAGAAGGTTTATGAAACATTACTGGGCAGGTCCTTATACAAGGCAAATTTCAGAAAGAAAATCAAGCCTATGGTCGAGGAGACCGACAGGATGTATACAAAGGGAGCTTACAGACCGGGGAAGTATTACAGATACTCCGGCGCTGATAACAAGGAGTCAAATACCCCGCATCAAGCTACGGGGCACAACCTAGCTTGTTTGTAATTTGTCTGCCCAAAGGGGCGGGGTATTTGACACTCGCGGCAGTCGCCAAATGGATGAGCAAGCTCGTCCGCTTGGCTCGTTGCTCGCGGAAATAAAACATGATGCCGGTGAGCACACGATGCGTAACCGCCCACAGGTATCACATCACAATATTATTTATTGAAAATTTGGAGGAAAGAAAAATGGCAAATGTTAAAGAAGAAAGAAATCTTTCTATGTTGATGGATTTTTATGAGCTTACAATGAGCAACGGATATTTTGTATTAGGCAAAAAGGATAAAAGAGTTGCCTTTGATATGTTCTACAGAAAGAACCCGGACAACGGCGGTTTTGTTGTGTGTGCAGGACTTGAGCAGCTTATTGACTATATTCAGAACCTTCACTTTACCGAGGATGATATTGAGTATCTGCGCTCAAAGAAGATGTTTTCAGAGGACTTCCTTAAATATCTTCTTGATTTTAAGTTCAGCGGCGATATTTATGCGGTACCGGAGGGAACCATTGTATTCCCGAACACACCGCTTGTAACAGTTAAGAATTGTCCGCTTATTGATGCGCAGCTTATCGAGACAATGCTCCTGCTCACAATAAATCATCAGTCGCTTATTGCAACAAAGGCAAACCGTATTGTGCGCGCGGCAGAGGGCAAGGTGGTCATGGAGTTTGGCGCAAGAAGAGCGCAGGGCGCAGATGCAGCCATTTACGGCACAAGAGCATGCTACATCGGAGGCGCTCATTCGACAGCTACGGTAAGCGCAGATATTATGTTTGGTATACCGGCAGTCGGAACAATGGCACATTCATTTGTACAGTTCTTTGATACAGAATATGATGCATTTAAGGCTTATGCAGAGGTTTATCCGGACAACTGCGTGCTTCTCATCGATACATACGACGTACTTGACAGCGGCATTGTAAATGCAATCAAGGTTGCAAAGGAAGTGCTTGAGCCAAAGGGCTACAGATTAAAGGGCGTAAGAATCGACAGCGGTGACCTTGCATACCTTTCAAAGAAGTTAAGAAAGATTCTTGATGCTGCAGGCTGCGAGGACTGCAAGATTGTAGTTTCAAACAGCGTTGATGAGTATCTTATCCGCTCACTTAACAAGCAGGATGCAAAGATTGATTCCTACGGCATCGGCGAGAGAATGATTACTTCAAAGTCAGACCCTGTATTCGGAGGCGTATATAAGCTTGTTGCAGTTATGAGAGAGGACGGCACATACGAGCCAAAGATTAAGGTTTCAGAGAACGTTGAAAAGATTACAAATCCGGGCGTTAAGGAGCTTTGGAGAATATATGACCGTGACACAGGCTATTCAATGGCAGACCTTCTTACACTTGAGGGTGAGGAGGTAAATGACGAAGAGCCGTATGCATATATGGACGAAATCAAGCCTTGGAAGAGACGTAAATTCACAAACTTTAAGGCAGAGAAGCTTCAGAAGCCTATATTTATTCAGGGTGAGCTGGTATATGAAAAGCCTTCACTTGACGAGATTCGCCAGTATGTAAAGGACCAGCTTGAGAACAAGATATGGAGTGAGGAGCAGCGTTTCGAGAATCCGCACAGCCATTATGTTGATTTTTCACCTGCATTATATGAATTAAAGACAAACCTGCTGAGTGAATATAACAAATAATAGGAGTGAAGTTATGCATAAAAAATGCATAGGAATTATATTATTAATACTGGCATGCTTACTTGCGTTTACCGGCTGCAGTGAAAAAAAAGAAGAGCCTGTGGAGGCGTACAATTGCGTAAGCTGCCGCATACTTAAGGCTTCAGCGGATAAGTGGACAGAAGCATCGGGCGACTCAATAGTATGCGGTGAAAGCGGCGATGGCGTTGGAATAGAGTGCATGGGTGTCGAATTAATAAATCCGATAAAGCCCGGTGCAATTGAATTTATGACATGCAGCCAGTTTAGCGGCTGGGGAGACTGGACAACAGGCAGCGATACATCAGGGCGTCCGGGCTCCGGGAACCTCATAGAAGCGCTTAGGATGAGGCTGACAGGCAGCATTGCAGATACATACAGCATATTTTACCGTGTCAGCATTACGGATATGGGCTGGAGCAAATGGATAGCAGGCAGTGGAGAGGCAGGCATAGAGGGAAGCGGCAAGACCATAGAGGCAATAGCCGTCAAGCTTGTTTTGTCAGAGGGCATTGTGCCGGATGAAAGTGAGGCACCTGATGAAAGTGCGACACAGGAGATATTTGTTCCGCTGCTGCAGTACAGCGTATATAATCATGAGCTTGGATGGCAGGAAAGCGATGGAATGACCGCCGGAAATGCAGGAAGCGGAAAACAGCTTGAATGCTTTATGATTAATATGGCCGGAAATATTTATCAGGGCTCTGTTGTCTACAGAACCTATGCGGAAAGCTACGGCTGGCTTGGCTGGATGACAGACGGACAGATAAGCGGCGCCGAGGGCGAGGTCAAAAGAGCAGAGGGAATACAGATAAAGCTTACGGATGAGCTCGCTGAAAAAATAGATGTGTATTACCGGGCGTATGTCAATGGTATCGGCTGGCTTGGCTGGGCGAAAAACGGACAGCCGGCAGGTACAAAGGGTCTTTCGGGAATTATGGATTCAATCCAGATAGTCTTTAGGGCAAAGGATACCGAACCGCCCGGAGAGGTTGTATATGCAAGCATTTCAGGCTCTGAGGACCCTGATGTGATAGATCCGGAAGCAGTCATTAAGGCGCAGCGTGACAGGATGACGGAGGTCGGAAGGTATGCTGTAGAGGATACGGAGGGCTTCAGGTACAGAAACGGTACTGAGGAGAGCACTGTGGCAGCACCGGAGTCAGAAGTAGCGGAGACAGATGTTCAGGAGATTATAGATTACTGTGCGAAAAACTTTGATTCAGGCCTGGTTCAGGTGGATTTATCAGAGGTTGATGATGAGCCTGAGGAGTACTGTGTTCAGGAGCTTTTAAAATTTTATTTAAACAAAGGTCCAAAGACCATTTTTTATACAGAGTTTATAGGTTACACCATGGATAACTCACCTGTATTCAGGTGTTATTACAGTAGAGGATAGACAGGAGGAATCAGTATGTCAAAGAAGAACAGACAGAATGCGGTATGGTTTGACAGGAAGCATTATATGTGGTTTCCGTTTTCATTCACAAAGTATTATATAAAGAATGACAGGCTTTACAAGGATACGGGACTGTTGAATTCAGAATCGGAAGAGCTGCTTCTTTACAGAGTTGTGGATGTTTCTTTAAAGAGAACATTAAAGCAGAAGCTTTACGGTACAGGTACAATCGAGCTTGCTGTAAGAGTCGACAGGGATTCTATCGTACAGCTTGAGAATATTAAGAGACCAAAGATAGTTAAAGACATGATATCTTCACTTGTTGAGAATATCAGATATGAGAAGAGAGTAGTCGGAAGTGAGTTCTTCGGAGGAGGTAACTTCAACCCCCCTCCAATGATGGACGGTCACGACATGGACATGGGCGGAATGGACATGGATAATTTTGATTTATAAATGTTGACCGTTGTGGCTTTTTACAGGTGCAGAATATATCTGCACCTGCTTGTCGTGAGAAAATAAGGAAGAAAATTGTGCAAACGGCAGATAATAAATTGTAATTGAAGATAAAGCAAGGGTGAAAACATTTTTGTGCAGAATAAAATTTAGAAAGAGTAGTGAGAAATATATGTATATAATAGCGGGACTTGGTAATCCGGGCTTAAAATACGCAGGCACACGCCATAATGTGGGCTTTTGTGTTATAGATGAGCTTGCAGACAGATATAATATCCGTGTGAATGAAAGCAAGCATAAGGCGTTTGTAGGCAAGGGGATGATTGAAGGCGAGAGAGTACTGCTTGTAAAGCCTCAGACATTTATGAATTTAAGCGGGGAAAGCATCAGGCAGGCGCTGGATTTTTATAAAATGGACAACTCGCAGCTTATAGTTATATATGATGATACAAGTCTTGATGTGGGACAGCTTCGCATACGTAAAAAGGGCAGTGCCGGCGGTCATAACGGAGTAAAGAGCATTATTTCGCAGATTGGAAGCAGTGAATTTGACAGGGTAAAGGTCGGTATCGGGCAGAAGCCTGAGAAAATGGACCTTGCGGATTATGTTCTTGGCGTGTTTTCAAGAGATGACCAGGCGCTTATAAGAGCTGCCGTAAAGGAGGCAGCAGACGCTGTAGAGATGATGCTTAAGGACGGCACCGACAGAGCGATGAATGTATATAACCAGAAAAAGGCATAATATTATATCAGTGGGTGGAGACGTATGAATAATCCCTTAAAGGAATTAAACGAATATGTGAAGATTGAAGAGGCTCTTTCAAGAAGGAAGGGTCCTGTTTTCGTGAGCGGATGCATTGAATCACAGAAGGTTCAGCTTATGAGTGCGCTTATGGACATGTCTTCGTGGAATCTTGTAATTACGCACAACGACATTAGAGCTGGGGAGCTTTGTGATGATTTTAAAAACTATACCGATAATGTCTGGTTTTATCCTGCAAAGGATTTGCTGTTTTACAGTGCGGATGTACACGGAAGCGTTATTACAGGTCAGAGATTAAATGTTTTGTCGAAAATATTTGAAAATGACGGCGGAGTTATTGTTACAACAATCGACGGCTGCATGGAACATATGGTGCCTGTAAGCGCGTTTAAGGAGAGTATCATTACGCTGCTTGACGGCGAGGAATATGACAGCGAGGCACTGAAAAAGAATCTTGTTAATCTCGGATATTCAAGAGAGGCAAAGGTTGAGCAGCAGGGACAGTTTTCGGTGCGCGGCGGTATTATTGATATTTATCCTTTCACCTCAGAAAATCCGGTCAGGATAGAATTCTGGGGAGATGACATTGATTCCATTAGAACATATGACCCGCAGAGCCAGCGTTCGATAGATAAAATTGATATAGTTGATATCTATCCTGCATCTGAGCTGGTGCTTTCCGGACAGGTAATAGATGCGGGTATTGAGAGAATAAATAAGGATTTGAAAAAGCAGAGTGCGGCTCTTAAAAAGCAGATGAAGGGCGAGGAGGCGCAGAGGCTGGAGTTTGTAACCGAAGAGGTTACGGAAGGTCTTAAAAACGGCTGGCGCACAGGCAATACCGAGGGCTATTTAAAGTATTTTTATAATGATACAGCCAGCTTAATCGATTATCTTCCGGCAAATACGGTATGCTTTATTGACGAGCCGGGCAGGGTCGCAGAAAAGGCGGCGGCAACAGAGCTTGAATTCAATGAAAGTATGTACAACAGGCTGTCCGGCGGCGTTATTCTCCCGGGGCAGGCAGATATACTTTTCGAGTCGAAGCACATTTTTTCAAAGCTGCAAAAGGACAATACATGCCAGCTTGCAGGGCTGGATTTTGTGGACAAAAGGCTGCCCGCAAAGGAAAAATTCAATATAACAGTTAAGAGCATTAATTCATATAACAGCAGCATAGACATGCTGATTGAGGATTTGAAGCGCTGGAAAAAGGAGCGCTACAGAGTGCTTTTGTTAAGCCCTGCAAAGTCCAGAGGAGAAAGACTGGCAAAGGATTTAAGAGAGTATGAGTTAAATGCTAATTTTTCAGAGGATATAAACAAGGACATAGTGCCGGGTGAGATACTGGTAAGCTGCGGTAAGCTTCACAGGGGCTTTGAGTATCCTCTCATCAGATATGTCGTTATAACCGAGAGCGATATGTTCGGCAAGGAAAAAAAGAAAGCTTCGTATCATAAGCGCTCGGGCTTGTCAGGCAAAAAGATTCAGGATTTCAACGAGCTTTCAATCGGAGATTATGTTATACACGAAAATCATGGTCTGGGCGTGTATAAGGGCATTGAGAAAATAAAGGTTGAAGGAATCGAAAAGGATTATCTTAAGCTGGAGTACGGCGACGGAGGAAAGCTCTATGTGCCTGTTACGCAGCTTGATATAATACAAAAATATGCCGCCTCGGATGCAAAGGCACCTAAGCTTAATAAGCTGGGCGGAACCGAGTGGAGCAAGACCAAGACAAAGGTTAAGAAGGCGGTTGCGAATATTGCGAAGGAGCTGGTGGAGCTTTATGCAAAGCGCCAGCAGACCGACGGATATGTGTACGGTCCCGATACGGTATGGCAGAAGGAATTTGAGGAGCTGTTTCCTTATGAGGAAACGCAGGACCAGATAGAAGCGATAGATGCCGTAAAGAAGGACATGGAAGGCACAAAGATAATGGACAGACTTATCTGCGGTGATGTCGGCTACGGAAAGACGGAGATAGCGATAAGAGCTGCATTTAAGGCTGTAACCGAGGGAAAGCAGGTTGTATATCTTGTGCCTACTACCGTGCTTGCACAGCAGCATTTCAATACATTTACCCAGAGAATGATGAACTTTCCGATAAGGGTCGATTTGCTGTCAAGGTTCAGAAGCAGCGCACAGCAGAAAAAGACGATAGACGATCTGGCCAGGGGCATGGTTGATATTGTTATAGGAACACACCGTGTACTGTCAAAGGATGTAAGGTTTAAGGACCTGGGACTGCTTATAATAGACGAGGAGCAGCGCTTTGGCGTAACACACAAGGAAAAAATTAAAAAGCTTAAAGAGAGCGTTGATGTGCTCACGCTTACCGCAACGCCTATACCGAGAACCCTGCACATGAGCCTCATAGGCATAAGGGATATGAGCGTGCTTGAGGAGCCTCCGATGGACAGAGTGCCGATTCAGACGTATGTTATGGAGTACAATGACGAGATGGTGCGCGAAGCCATTGTGAGGGAGCTGTCGAGAGGCGGACAGGTATTCTATGTATACAACAGGGTAAAGGACATAGAAGAAAGAGCCGCAAAGATAGCGCAGATGGTCCCTGACGCAAATGTTGTGAGCGCGCACGGGCAGATGAATGAGCGCCAGCTTGAAAAAATCATGTTTGATTTTATAAACGGTGATATTGATGTTCTGGTTTCCACGACAATCATTGAAACGGGCATTGATATTTCAAATGTAAACACAATGATTATTGAGGATGCCGACCGTTTCGGGCTTTCGCAGCTTTACCAGCTACGAGGACGTGTCGGACGCTCTAACCGCACCGCATACGCATTTATGCTCTACAAGAGAAATAAGATGCTTGGCGAGGTTGCGGAGAAAAGGCTGTCGGCGATAAGAGAATTTTCCGACTTAGGCTCAGGAGTAAAGATTGCCATGAAGGACCTTGAAATAAGGGGCGCGGGCAATCTTTTAGGCGCCGAGCAGCACGGTCACATGGAGGCAGTTGGCTATGATTTGTACTGCAAGATGTTAAATGAAGCGGTGACGGTGCTTAAGGGCGGAGAGAAGGCAGAAGATTTTGAGACAAGCGTGGATTTCGACATGAATGCATTTATCCCTGACAAATATATTGCAAATGAACATTTAAAGCTGGATATGTATAAGAAAATATCATGTATATCAAGTGAAGAGGATCTGGAGGATACCAGGGATGAGCTGATTGACAGATTCGGTGATATGCCGCAGGAGGTAGAGAATCTTTTAGAGGCGGCATCAATAAAGGCGGATGCCCACAGGGCGTATATTACCGAAATAAAGGCAAACAGGCATGAGATACGATTTACAATGTACAGGAATGCAGGAGTGGACACCGCCAAAATTCCTGAGGTTATTTCAAAATACAAGGGATGCCTTAAGCTGAGGACCGAAAAAGAGCCTGTTTTTGTGTATACCTACCCGAAAAAACAGCAGATGACAGCTAAGGAGATGCTTGAAAACGTGAAAATCATATTAAATGACATAAAGTTCTTGCTAGAAAAAGAGAAAAGTATTATAATGTAGTGGTCGTACATTTATTTTAGGAGGAGATTTAAAAATGAATATTAAGATAAAGGTGGTATCCTTATTACTGGCAATGGTTATGGTGTGCGGAATGCTTGGCGGCTGCTCAAGACTTGGCGGCATCAAAACTGATGATTATTCAAAGGTAGCCGTTGCTTCATACGGAGATTCAAAGATTTATCTTGACGAGGTCAATTTCTTTGCAAGAAACAGCCAGTATGTATATGAGATGTACTATGGTACAGATATCTGGTCAAACGAATCATATGCAGGAATTGCAGATTATATTAAGCAGAATGTAGTATCTACGCTTTACCAGACAGAGGTACTTGCAGACAAGGCTGCAGAGCTTGGTATTACTCTTTCAGATGAGGACAAGGCAAAGGTTGATACTGCAGTAAGTGAGTTTTTCGAGCATTCGGACGAGAAGCTTAAGAAGGCATGCAACATTACAGAAGAGCGTCTTAAAGAGATTTATACAAAGAATGCTCTTGCAAACCGTGTATATGAGTCAACATATGCAGATAAGGACATTTCTGTGACCGACGAAGAGGCTGCCCAGAGAACAGTTGAGTACATTCTTGTTCCTGCATCAGAGAGCAAGGAGAAAGCAGAGGAGATTCTTAAGACTGTGTCAGAGGGCGCAGATATGAAGGAGACATCTGAGACAAACAACATGTCATTCAGCACCATAAGCTTCGGCAAGGGTGACTATGAAAATGAAATCGGTACTGTATCAGATACCATGAAGGATGGCGACTATGCTATCGCAGAGGTTGAGAACGATGGCTGGTACGTTATGCACATGGTTTCAGCCTTTGACGAGACAGCAACTGCTAATAAGAAGACATCCATGGAGTCTTCAAAGAAGACTGAGATTTTCAAGGAAGTATATGCTAAGTGGCTTGAGGGCGGCAAGAAGTTTAAGGTTGACGAGGACATTTTAGACGTTATCAAGTTCACAAGCCCGATTTATGAGGCTCCTGTTGTTCAGTCAACTGAAGCTGCATCAGAGGCTGTGGCAGAGTCATCAGAGGCAGCAGAATAATCCTGCAATATAATTGTGGTGATACAGTCATGATATGGCTGAACATTTATTTATGATTAATATTTAAAAGATAAAAGGATAATCGCTCAGACTGTCTTGGGTCCGGGGATTATCCTTTTTTGCATCCTGTGAGATGTGCGGTATGATAAATAAAAAACACATTTGCTGACAGTTGTGAACAAATGTGTTTTGACCTTTTAAACTGGTATAATATGCGTAAAATTATAATCTCTGCGAAAGGACTGAATCTATGGTGTCCTGTATTCTTTTTTTAACAAGCTCTGCGACCTCTCTGGTATTCAAATCCTTGTATTCTTCATAAAAAAAAGGCTTAAGAAAATGTGTTTCGGTAACTACCTTCTTTAAGGAATTAAATTCATAAGGCTTAAAGGAATCAATTAATGCAACCGGCACAATAGGCGCCTTTGCCTTCATGGCAGCCTTAAAGCAGCCCGGTTTAAATTCTCCCATCTGATTATTTGTGTGCTCATGCTCGTAGGCACCCTCAGGGAATATAACATATCGCTTGCCCTCTTCAACTTCCCTGGCAACTTCAAATATAACCTGAATGGACTGCTTTATATCGTCACGTTTCATTCTCTTCGCATCAAGAATATTGCAGACCTGAGTGGTGATGGGCTTGTGTGAACGATCCTCGGCCATTATAAATGAGCACGGCTTTGGGTGTTCGCTTATAATACCGGGCATATCATATCTGCCCTGATGATTCGGATACATAACGTATCCGCCGCTTTCAGGAAGATTCTCCTGCCCAAAGCTTATGGTCTTTATCCTGCCGGTACGTTGTACAATGCGGGCTATCTTTCTGGTAAGCGTATAGCGCTTTTGAATATTGTCAGGTGTTGCGTGTCTGGAAAGATAACTTAGTTTTATTATGTAATAGGGTATTCTATATAAATTTATAAATATTGTGAAGTAAAATCTAAGCATCAGAAACTCCTTAATTTAAAACAAAAAATAAACCAAATAAATGCTATCATTTTTAATAGCCGTTGTCAAGAAAGTCATAAAGTCAAATTATAAAACAGGCAGCTGCCTGAATTTGAAATTCAGGGCAGCTGCCTGTTAATTATTTATGTTTCTTTAAGTTGAAATTCGTCAGCAGGTTCATTGTGTTTATGAACTTAATATCAACCCTTAACCTCAAGCAGGTTCTGACCTGCCTTAACATTTCCTGTTACGAGAGGCTTGATTGATGAATAATCGTCTGTGTTGATGATTATCATAGGGGTTGTAAGCTTGTAGCCGGCTGCCTTAATAGCATCCATATCGAAGGTAGCGAGAAGGTCGCCCTTCTTTACCTGCTGGTCGTCGGTTACGTGTGTCTCGAAGAACTGTCCTCCAAGCTTAACTGTGTCAATACCGATGTGGAGCAGTATTTCAAGTCCGTCATCAGTAGAAAGACCGATTGCATGCTTTGTTTCAAATACTGTGCTGACAGTTGCATCAATAGGAGCGTAAAGCTTGCCCTCGCTTGGCTCGATTGCAACGCCATCGCCTAAAGCGCAGGATGCGAAAGCCTCATCATCAACCTCTGTCATGAGCATCATTCTTCCGTTCATATGTGCTCCCAAAACAGCATCAGCCATCTTGACAGGCTCAGCCTTTTTAGCCTCAACCGGAGCTGCTGCAGGTGCATCATCTAATACTGAAGCATCAATCGCTCCCGAGCGTACCTGCTCAACAAACTCCTCTAAGTTGGATTTAACAATTGTAACCGAAGGTCCGTATATTACCTGAATACCTGAGCCCTTTACAACAACGCCTGAAGCGCCTGTAGCCTTAAGAGCTGCCTGGTCTACCTTGCTGCTGTCAGCAACATTCATACGAAGACGTGTAGCACAGCAGTCAATGTCTAAAATATTGTCAAGTCCGCCAACGCCCTTAACGATAGCGGCAGATTTTGCATCAAAGTTTGCATTAGCCTTGCCGCCTGCAACGCCTACGCCGGTTGCGTTTCTGTATTCTTCCTTTGAAATAAGATGAGCCTCTTCATCATCAGCCTCACGTCCAGGAGTCTTGAGATTCCATTTCTTGATAAAGAAGCGGAATACGAAGAAGTAAAGTGCAAAGTAAGCGAGTATAACAGGGATAAGTGTAAGCCAGTTTGACTTTGCCTGTCCAGGAAGTATACCATATAATATAAGGTCGATAAGACCGTCAGAGAATGTAGTTCCTACACAAATCTGAAGAATATGGCAGATTGCAAATGCAAGACCTGCAAATACTACATGAACTCCGAATAATGCAGGTGCAAGGAATAAGAATGTAAACTCAATCGGCTCTGTAATACCTGTAAGGAAGGATGTAAGTCCTACAGACAATAACATTGAGCCAACCTGCTTACGCTTTTCAGGCTTTGCCGTAGAGTACATAGCAAGAGCTGCACCCGGAAGACCACCCATCATGAACGGATACTTACCTGCGAGGAAACGGCATGCGTCTATAGAGAACTTTGTTGTATTAGGTGATGCAAGCTCAGCAAAGAAAATGAACTGAGCGCCCATAACCGTTTTGCCGTCTATAATGGCAGTGCCGCCGACACCTGTCTGCCAGAACGGAAGGTAGAATATATGGTGAAGTCCGAAAGGAATAAGCGCACGCTCAATACATCCGTAAAGGAATGTGCCAAAGTAGCCTGATGCCTGTACAAGCTCGCCGAGCTTGAAAATACCAGTCTGTATAAATGGCCATACAAAATAAAGCAGGAAACCGGTAAGAATTCCGAATACCATACACATAATCGGTACAAAACGTGTGCCCGAGAAGAATGACAGTGCATCCGGAAGCTTGATTTTGTAGAAACGGTTGCATATTGCTGCTGCCATAAGGCCGGCAACAATACCGCCGAATACACCCATCTGAAGAGTCTGGATACCAAGTACTGAATCAATGGCACCATCCTTGAATTTTCCAGTAACAACACCATCAACAATAGAGCCGTCCAGATTTAATAAAGTGTTGATAGTGATGAGCATAATGATGTAGAAGATACCTGCGGACATAACCGCAACACCTTTTTCCTTCTTTGCCATACCCATAGCAACCGCAAGCGCAAAGATAAGCGCGAGGTTGTCGAATATAGCGTGACCGGCATTGCTCAGCATGAGCATAAAACCATAAAGCCATGTGCCCGAATGAAGAATATCTTTCAGACCATAGGTATTAATGAATTGTTCGCTTGTAAATGAACTTCCTATACCAAGCAGAAGACCTGCAAAAGGTAAAACCGCTATAGGCAGGAATAATGATTTACCAATCTGCTGAGCAGATGCGA
>JAFRXK010000056.1 GCA_017442865.1 Lachnospiraceae bacterium
ACACTAAATAAGGGATGGACTATTATATTTTTTTAATATAATATAATCTAATTAAACTAATAAGTCTTCAAAAAAGCAGGCGAACCTATTGCTGTTTTATAATCACAACAGTATCGCATAGAGTACTTATTATAAAATTAAATAATAATTACACCCTCAGGGTTATATGTTTTTTTTGCACCAATATGCTCGACCTTTTTATTCCAATTATTTCCCAAGTAATAAAATCTCAAGCTGTCATTTTCATCATCAATTATTTCAATTAATCTATCTTTTAATTTCAAAAATGTTGAATAATCCAAATCTGCTTCAAAAACAGAGTTTTGTACTCTCTGAGCATGATTTTGACATTCCTTTGACACTTTACGCAGTCTAGTCTTCCCCGATTTATCTGTTGTAGATACATCGTAACTTATAATAACCATCATAAATATCACCTATTCAATTACATAATCTTAAGTACACGTTTTAATATGCTCATACATCAAATAAAGTCTACTTAATTAAATAACTTGGATATTCTGGAATATCTCCTCTAACATATTTAGCCATCAAATTGCTTTGAACATAAGGAAGCAATCCTAAAGGTATTTTCTGTTTCAAATATGGATGCATTATATCGGTTCGCTTTTTTTCCTGCCAACGCGTAATTACTTTTTTTCTTCCTTCATCATTCAACAGAACAGCACCTGAAATCTGCTCATCAAAATCACTTTCTTTAATTATTTGCAGGTTAATTAAAGTCAAAACAAACCTTTCAACTATACATCGTACTTCTTCTACCATATCACATGCTAAAGAATTTCTTCCACTTCTTAATGTATGGCAAAATCCAATATAACTATCGAGACCAACAGTTTCAAGTGCCGAAGCAAATTCGCTTGTTGACAAAGTATAAACAAATGACAATAAAGCATTTACTGGATCAAGAGGAGGTCTTTTTGTTCGTAGTTCAAATGATAATGAGGTCTTTTTATTTGTAATAAGCTTATTAAAAATTGAAAAATAATTTCTTGCACAATTTCCCTCTATACCTACAATTTCTTCGATACTCTGTGCATTAAAAACATTGTCTGTTCCTTTTTCCAGTAAGTCAACAACTGACTGAATTTCTATGTCTGTTCTTAGTTCCGGATTATCATGTAGAGTTCTTCGTATTACCTGCCTCGAGTTGCAAAATTTTGCAGCCATTGTGTTTTTTGTTAGGAACAGAGCATTTTCCCTAAACTTATCAATCTGTGCAATCCTTAAAAATACATTTCCCTTTGTTTCACCACATACTTTAGCTAAAAATTTACCTTGTGGTGAAATAAAGTTTATTGGTATGGATTTACCAACACATTTGCCCATCAACGCAGGTGAACATCCTATGTAATTGAAACAAACCACGTTCTCAACATTATCAAAAGGCATTCTGAATTTATCTTCATCTCCGAGCTTACATACAATATTTTCACCATCAAGACGTAAATATGCCTGTTCATTAGTTATGTATATAGTATTAAGAAGTTTTCTCATAGCTCTTCCTCCTTAATTTTTTCAATACTCTTTCTTAAACTCATTACAGTTTTATAAGATGGCATGCATAAATCCTTCATCGAACACCCATTGCAATTTTGACTTTTATTTATTGGCGGAATTATACCATTTTTGAGTCTATCACTCATATCTTCAATAAGTTTTTTCAACGCCCTATCATATTCAAAATAGTTTTCCCTCAATGGTAATTTAATTCTTTTCTTTATATCAGCATAATACAGTACTGCATCACAATCACATTCAAATACATAATCAACACAAATTTTTTGTGCAAAAACCTGCATCAGATCATCGTAATTGTATTCTTTATTTTTAGGTTTTGTTGGCTTATATTCAACTATACATAAATGATATTTTTTATCACTTCCATGAACATATACTCCATCTTCAGATTCAGTTCCTTCAATACAATCTACCACACCATAAAGATTATAATTATCATTATATACATGAACAGAAGTAAATACCTTTTTTCCACGTATGGTATAATTATTATCTGGATTATGAACTCTCCTGTGTATTAAATTAGCTTTAGTAACAAACATATTCTCCGCCCATGCTCTATCTATCTCTATCAGCCCCCATCTGTGAGGACAGTAAAGATAATGTTGGATTGAACGTATAGTAATCTCAATATTTAACATAGTTTTTTGATAAACTCAACACCTGCTGGCATTATTTCATCTATTTCAACTTTATAATCTGAAAACTTTCTAGGCGGAACATTATTTTCAGTTATAACAATTTTATCAAAAAGTATATGTGATGGACTGTTTCCAAGCACATTATCATGTTTAAAAACATATAAACCTCTCACACACATTTTACCTCTGGCAGCACTATGATCATGCTCAAACATATTAATTATTGCATTCCATAAAAGCTCAACATCCTCTTCTGTCAAGTCTGTTACTTTGTTTGCAAGAGCAGCTGATATATATCCTTCTGCACGATAAAGAGCATATGGTATCACGCTCTTTCTTCCCATTTCTGTCTCTCCTGTTTCCGTACGTTCTTCTGTAGTTCTTGCCTGTCTGGTAATTGATATATCCTGAATATTAATAGGTGAAATACTTTTTGCAAATGTAATCTGAACAGGTCCTTTTACAATGCCACATGGATCATCACCTGTTGACATTACTGCACCAAACATTCTTACATCAAAGTAATTTTCACACATGTACTTTTGTGCCTTTTTCACATCATCAACATTTTTACCCTTCTGTCCTGTTTTCAACTGATTAGCTTCATATGCCTCTTTAAATTTTGTATTGAGAGCTTTATCTGCCTTAATAAGAATATTATATCCCTTCTCTCCTTCTTTCACAGGTATAGTTCCGTCATTTACCAGTTCAACATAATTTCTTATTTTTCTTTTAATACAAACATCTGTAATATACCCAAAGCCTGTTTCTGCGTCTACACGTGGTGTATTACCTGCATCAGGATCTCCATTAGGATTTCCGTTTTCGACATCAAAAAGTATCACAAAATCATATCTGTTACTAATAGCCATATTATTTATCCTCCTTATTTACATTGTCACTTTTTACAAAAAAATTCTGATACTGCTGATAGTACCCTATAATAAATTTTCCCTGTTCCTTTAATGGAAGCGTGTTTGGAAATTCTCCATTCAATTTATCCATGATTTCTTGAATTAATTTATTAAAACGTACCGAATTTTGAACCTTGTTCAAATGAAACTGCGCAAGCTTTATAAGTTTAGGAAATACAATTGCAGGATTTGATGTTGCTGACGCAAAGTAAGCATCTTTTATCGTCCTATTCAAATTCCCCAACGCATCTAATTGCAGTCTCTCAAGTACTGCAAATAATCTTCCGCACAAATATGCTTGATTATCATTCTGTTTGTCTAGTGCCACCTTAAAATCCTCCTTAAAATTTCTATTTATACAAGCCTTAATAACTCCAACTCGTACTCTGTTTTGTGTGTTTCCAACACCAGTATCTGTTTTTACTCTCCTAACCATACTTGATAGCAATGATATAGGATAATCAGTTCCATATATAATTGTTTCAAACAATTTAGAAAGCAACGCAGGATTAACAGCTTCATTCTTACTTTTTGGTGAAATAAGTTCTTTCTTTATCCTCCAAAGAGGTATTGTACTGATGTCTTCTGTTATTTGCAAATCATTTTGATATCTTGCAACATTTATAAGAATTTCGCCAAACTTTCTATGATAGATAAATTTTACGGAAAGGCGTGAAGAATTCGGCTTAATACCCACTATATAAAAATCAACATTAGGATCAATCATATCAATTGATGCAATTCTTTCTTCGTTGATATTTCCATCTCGAACATCTTTCATTAAACTCTTTAGCATAAAATCCGTATCATATGTATCCATTTTGTCAGAATCGCCTAATAATATTGCTGAAAACAAATCCTCACTCTTTTCATTTGCATTCATTGCCCAATAAACTACCGTTACATCATCTAAAATAGTCTTATGTGTTGAGCTTTTTATGAGATAGTTCAGAACCTCAGTATACTTTTTCATCGCTTTTTCCGAAATATTACTGTTATATGATTGCGCATATCCATATGATTCTTCTGATGTATTATTAAATGAAATCAAACCACAGCCCGAAGCTTGTCCGCCATATACACCTTTAATTTTATTATGGATACGTGCAATTGGCTCATTTCTACCACTAACAGCACACTGAGTTACTACTGCCGAATCATTATTACTATTCTGAAAGTAATACATCTCCCACTTTTCCTTAACTGATTTATCCTCATGCAATAACAATTCAGGCTGTCCTGAAAGACAAAATGCGTAATTCCCTTTATCATAATCTTTTCCTAGATTGTTCAAATATATATTATCAGTCTCTTCTTTTGGAATCCACGTTTGAATAAAAGCTCTATATGCATTTACTATTGGCGAATCTATGCCTTCAACAAACTCAAGATTGAATTCTACAAACTTCTCATGAGATTTGTTTGCTTTATTCGTCCTATCTGTATCTGTAAAAACATTATGTTCTTTATCATAGTTTAATCCAAATAAATATAAAGGTCTGTGCTCAATAACATTCCCATCTATACCTGGTTTTTCAGTTCTTTCAGGCATGACAACATTTCTTGGTGAATATACAGTCTTTGTCTTATCTTTCCCAGATGGAATTTCTCTGGATACTCTCCAATCAATAATATCATCAATCTTTCCATCAGTAGTTAAACAAATCAGATAGCTGACATCTACATTTGAATATCCTTTAGGAAGAACTTTACCTGATTGTGCAAGAACGTCATAATAATCACAAAGTGCTTTTATTAACATTTCATCGCCTCCCTGTATTTAGCCACATCTATTACCCCATTAATCATATGTGGTCTATAATATTGCGTTGATGCCATATCTGAAAATCTAGGATTATTCCAATCATTATTAACAGGCAAGCCACCATCATTAAATTTCACCTTATAACTCATGAACCCTAAATCAACATCCCCTAACAACAAAATTGCACTATTTATTGAGTCCAAATCAAATTCATTGATAAGAGTTATGCTCCTTACAGGAAATTCACTGCAGCCAAGACAAGGTGTCCTAAAATGCTGTCCCTTTTCAAGTCTCCTCTTAATAATATTATAGTGTTTTTTAGCAGCTTCATCTCCTTCCGGTTCATCCTCATTTTTTATGCCTGTCAACTCAAAATGAAACTCAATACCATATTTAACACTTTTGAGTATCATAGATGCTCTCTGGCTCCTATTTTCTGATGTGTAGATACATGGATCAGCATCTTCTTTTCCTCTCATCTGGCTTTTAACAGCACTATAAAGGATTTTGTCTTTCACTTCATTGCGTCGTACATTAATAAAATTAATTGGGTTAAACACAACTATTTTATCAATAACATACCTGATAGCAGGTTTCCAGTATACGCTCTTAAGCATACCCTCTAATGCCCCAGGAACAGGAACATCATAACTTACCCGTTCAACTTTCATCTCCGGTCTTGTAAAACATGCATAATCGCCATCGACAATAATTTTGAAACCATAGCTCATATTTCTACCATCTCCTTTCTCTAGACATATTTATCTTTTCCTTCAAACACAACTCCTGTGTTTTTATCATAGTAATCCTGATTAGTAAGACACCATATACCACTTCCATAATCATCAACAACATGCTGTTTATTGTACAAATCATCAAACTCATTCTGAGAAATAGAACATGAATACCTTTGAAGTTTTCTTGAGTTTCCGCTACCGATTTCCTTTATAAGATTAATAAGCTCCCTACTATATTCATCCTGCTCTATAACCAATGAAACAGTCTTTTCATCTATTAATTTAAAATTATCAGCATATTCTTTAAAAATAATATTATCAAGATTCGTGCAATAATTACTTATCGTATTTTGTTCTATTTCACTCTTTTTTACAAAAAACATTTTCTCATAATACTCTTTTATACATTCACTACTAGAAATATTATCATATTTCGATATTAATCCCTTTGTTATATTCACCATTATATCTTTTAATATTTTCGCTTGTGAACTTTCTAAAGTAAATACAAAAACATCTGCCTTATCACGCCTTCCTTCCCGGTTACATCTTCCTCCTGACTGTAATATACTATCTAATCCATTCAATTCTCTAAATACTGAATAAAAATCCAAATCAACGCCGGCTTCTATCAAAGATGTTGAAATCACAACAATTTTTCTTTCATCCGGAACATTCTTTAATTTAGGATAGTCATATTCAAGCTTTATTAATTCATCTTTTATTTCATTAATAACCCTGCTTCTATCAAGTGCTGTCATATAAGTGGACAATTGATATTTTTTACCCGAAGCAATAGAATATAGCCTACGAACTGAAGCTTTATTATTGGCAACTATGAGGCTTGAAGGATATTCTTGTGCTCTTAACAATAATGCTTCATCGCTTAACTCTCCAACATAGTTATATTTACATTTATCAAATTTATAAAACATACTTTTATCTTCAATCAAGTCAGTAATTATACTGTTTTTCAGAGCATATTCTGTTATAAGATTTCTATAATCCGGCATTGTTGCTGTTAAAAAAACAGCTTCACTATTAAGATACTTTGTTATAAAAGCCACTGATTCAAGGCATGTCTGTAAATAATTTTTTGGCATAAGATGCGCTTCATCAAATACTATAATACTGTCAGCCATATTATGAAGCTTTCTAAGTTTCGCCCTCTTATTTGCATGAATTGATTCAAAAAATTGAACAGCTGTGGTTATTATCAATCCTGCATCCCAATTTTCTGTCGCATATTTTGCTGTTTTTCTATAGTCTTCATCATAATCTTCAATATCTTCATAAGAAAAAGTGGACTGATGTCTGAGTATCTCCGCATCTTCACCAAACATTTTTTCAAAATCATCTGCAGTCTGCTCAATGATACTGTTATAAGGAATTACGTATATAATTCTTTTTTTCACCGAAGCAGAATTGCCACTTTGCGACTTTATTACTCGTTCAAGTGCAAACTTTATACTACAAAGAGTTTTTCCGCTGCCTGTAGGCATATTCATAAGATAAATTTCTGAATCTCTATTTATACTATCAAACACCTGTTTCTGCAAAAGTGCTCTTGTTCTCTGCAAATCAGTTGTGCATTTAAATCCTTCAAGTTTTCTATTCACTTTATCTAAACATTTTTCAAAATCTGCAGTTAAAAATCTTTTCTCATTTTCATTACAGAATCCTGCCGTATCAAGTGAATCTGCATCTGTAAGACACGAAAAACAATACCTTGTCAAAAATGCAAATTTATCAATTAATTTTTTTTTATCATCACAATCTCTTATTAAAAATTTATTGAATTTATCTTCATCAATTTCTATAAAATCTAGTTCTTCTTCATAAGCGCTATAATCTTCAAATTTTCTTTTTAGTCGACCAACAAGTGTAGGCATATCTGACGTGTTATCTTTTGTTCCTCCATCTGGTATACCAGAATGATGACCGACTATACAATACTCCATTATAAGAGCTAAACTATTTCTATATTTACTTTTTACTGCTATTGCACCACATGTCGAATGTTCAACTTGAATATTTTTGCCATTTATTTTATCTTGGAATGACTTCTGATATTTACCAATATCATGTAATAATCCAATAGTATAATTAACACCTTTTAATTCATCTATAGAAAAATAACTACATAAGTCCGCTGTGTTTATACTATGCTGTTGAACTGTTTGAATCTCCTTTGATTTTTCATTTATATGTGCTACAAACATTATAAATATATCTCCTCATATCACGATACTTCTGACAAGCAACTTCAATTCTCAAAATGTCTATTCTTTTGATACTATCCTATCAACATTTACTTTTTATTCTCTTTATTTAAACAACTACCACACCATCTGTCCCATAAACAGTACTCCTGCTCAATTTTCCAAATAAAACGCACTTTCCAATGCTACAAATGTCTATCTATTTAAATTTTGATTTTTGTATAAAAAGAAACATTGTTCTTTTCAAATTATACCAAAGATAGATATCTTTTTCAATATACAAAAAATATTTTTTCTGTAAAATTCCAAAAAAGGACCTCCGCCACAGCGAAAGTCCCTCGTTATCTATTATACTATTATTAAATTAATTACCCCTTTATCCTTCAAGCATTTGCTCTGCCGTTCTCACTCCGTCTCAAAAATGCTCTACATTCTGTCCGGTGCCTCAAAGCCCAGCAAATCAATACATGTGCAGAGCACATCCTTTACAAGCTCGATAAGCTTTATATACTGCTGCCTGTGAGTCTCGTCCTCTTCTGAAAGTATCTTTGTCTCGTGGTAGAACCTGTTGAAGGCGTCTGCAAGTCCGTAAATGTACTGGCATATCCTGTGAGGCGCCATGTCGGTGTATGCGGACTGGATGACCTCATTGAACTTGGACAGTTCAATATGAAGTGCCTTCTCTGACTCGCTGCACGCAGGCGCAAGCTTTACGTCGCCTGTCTCGCCGAATGTCTCACTGTAGCGTGCCATAATGGACTTGATTCGTACTATTGTATATAAAATGTAAGGTCCGGTGTTGCCCTCAAATGAGCTGAAGCGGTCTACGTCAAATATATAATCCTTTGACGCCTGGTTTGAAAGGTCGCCGTACTTTAATGCTGCAAGGCCTACTATCTGCGCAGTCTGGCGTGCCTCGTCCTCGCTGACGGAGCGGTTCTCCATAATCTTGTCGTACACTGCGTCGCTGATTTCCCTGATGAGCACCTCAAGACGCATAGTGCCGCCGTCCCTTGTCTTAAATGGCTTGCCGTCCTTGCCGTTCATCGTGCCAAAGCCGAGGAATTGAAGGCTTACCTCAGGTCTTACTATGCCTGTCTTCTTTGCACAGCGGAATACCTGCGTAAAATGCATCTCCTGACGCTTGTCTACGACATACAATACTCTGTCAGGCGCAAATAACTTCTCCCTCTCGATTAAGGTTGCAAGGTCGGTGGTTGAATAAAGCGTTGCACCGTCTGACTTTACAAGTATACAAGGCGGAACCTCCTTTGTATCGGTCTCCTCCTTGACATCTACAACCAATGCTCCCTCGCTCTCCTTTGCGAAGCCGCCTGCCTTCATGGCATTTATCATGTCCGGAATGTACGGCTGTGCGTCGCTTTCCTTCTTCCACAGTTCAAAATTAACATTGAGCCTGCCGTAATTTTTCTTTAAGTCTTCAACAGACACATTCATAATGTGATTCCAGAGCGCCATATAGCCAGGCTCCCTGTTCTGAAGCTTGAAGGTCGCATCATGCGCCTTCTTTGCAAACTCCTCATTTTCCTTTGACTTTTTGCTCGCGCATGGATAGATTTCCTCAAGCTCTGAAATCGTAAAAGGCGCTTCCTTCGGATATTCACCTGTAAAGCTCTCATCAAAATACACAAGCTCAGGCTTTCTTTCCTTAAGCTCCTCGATGATAAGGCCCATCTGTAAGCCCCAGTCGCCAAGATGCACATCGCCGATTACATCATTTCCGACAAATCTGAATATTCTCTTAATGCTCTCGCCGATTACTGCCGAGCGCAGATGTCCAACGTGCAGCGGCTTTGCAACATTTGGTCCGCCGTAGTCAATGATAATGGTCTCTTTCTTTTCAACCTCGTCGCAGCCGAGCCTGTCCGCATGCCTCATCTGCTCCAGATAATCCGCAAGAAATTCCTTTGAAAGCTTAATGTTTATAAAGCCGGGATTAACCGCTGTTATCTCCTCAAAGCATGCATTATCCTTAAGATGCTCTGTTACATCAGCTGCAATAACCATAGGCGCCTTGTGGTATGTCTTTGCGGCAGCCATTGCTCCGTTACACTGGTATTCACATAAATCAGGTCTGTTTGAAAGAGTTACCTTTGCAAGCTGTGCGTCATATCCGCACTGTTCAAATCCTTTTCCAAGCTCGCCTGCTATCAAATCCAATATCTTATTCATACTGTCCTCCGAAAAATTTATATTATTTGTATCACCGTGCAGATGCCCGGCAATGCTGATATTTCTTATGCAAAACCACATAGCGGCTCTACGATAATACTGCTTTTTAATTATAAAACATATTGTAGTCGACCGATTACATTTTTTAATATAAACCACCGGACTGATGACCGGCGGCTTAAATTTATCTTAATAATAAGTCACTACAGAATAAACTCCTGTCAGATTGTATTCCTCAACATTGTGTACTCCGGCGTCGGAAATGAAAACACTGTCCTCGCCAAAGGAAAATTTGATGCTTTCATTGCCTTTTTTATATTCGAATGACTTAGAAAAACTGATTATCTGTTCCGTGGCTGTCTCGTTCTCTGTATATACAAGAGTTCCTTCTTCTTCCGATAAATAAAACTCACCCGCAAGCGCAAACTGCTTTGCCAGTCCGTTTTTATCCTCTGTTATACCTGATGCTCTGAAAAAGCCGTCCGCATCGCCAGCATAATCCTCAGCATACAATGTAATATAAAACGAACTGTTCCCCATTGTATACTGCCCTGACAATCCATCGTCAAGCTTTGGTGCATCTGCATTTTCAGAATATTCTATTGTCGGTTCATTGACAAGCCTGCCCGTAACATACCATCCGTCATTGTCATATTCCATGAACATATACTTACCGTTCTCAGGATCCCAGTACATAATGTCCTCGTCCTTTGCCTTTGCAATGGCACCGAGGAACATCTCATCAGTGTAAAACTCAAAACGGTCACACTTGTGGTCGTCCACCTCAACCTCTCCGGCATATACATATCTTTGGTATACAGGCAACACATTCTTGCCATTTTCATTTATATATGCAAGAGCCTTAAGCTGTTGATCGCTAAGCTCCTGAATTGTCGTCTCTGCATTAGTGTTTGTCTCACCCTTATCATCCTCTGATGTCTTCCTTGAACACGCCGTAAATATTGAAGCAAGCAGTGTCAAAGCAAGCATCAAAACCATTATCCTCTTCACGATATCTCCTCCATAAAACCAGACAGACTTCTTTTCTTTGTGCCATAATTAAGGCAATACATTGTTTTATTGTTTTATTGTTTTATTGTTTTACTGTTTTATTGTTTTATTATTATATTTGTAATGTAGCTTTGTACTGCGTCGTCTCTTATCGCTAATACCTTTAATATAAGATAAAAGGCTCTGCCGTATCCGACAGAGCCCTCAAACTTTAAATTAAACTCTGGACATGTACTCGCCGCTTCTTGTATCAATACGTATAATCTCGCCCTGATTTACAAACAACGGAACATAAACTGTAGCACCTGTCTCAACTACTGCAGGCTTTGTAGCACCTGTAGCAGTATCGCCCTTGAATCCAGGCTCTGTATCAGTAATCTCAAGCTCTACGAACAAAGGTGGCTCAATTGAGAATACCTGTCCCTTGTGTGAACAGATCTTAACCATCTCGTTTTCCTTAACAAATTTAAGTGAATCACCGATTGCATCCTGTCCTAAAGCAACCTGATCAAATGTATTTACATCCATGAAATAATATAAATCACCATCTGAATATAAATACTGCATATCGACACGATCAATGTGTGCATTCTCAAACTTCTCTGTTGGTCTGAATGACTTTTCAATTACACCGCCACTCTTGATATTCTTTAACTTTGTTCTTACAAACGCAGCTCCCTTTCCTGGTTTAACATGCTGGAATTCAATTACCTGATAGATATTACCCTCCATCTCTATAGTAACACCATTTCTAAAATCACCGGCTGTTGTCATCTCGGATTCCCTCCTTAAGTTATTCGTTTTCTTTCTTACGTTATTCGTACTTTTTATATCATATAATAAAACCAATACTTTTTCAACATCTTTTTTTATCAGTTAAAAAAATCCTCTTATTGAATGCAGCATTCTTTATTATAAATATAAAAATGTTGAAGCCTTAATAATTTAACAGGCTTTACACTCCGTATCTTTCGTATATTATACAGCAGTCAGATTCAGGATAAAATCACGATTCTCACTGTCTGTCATAATGTTTTTAGATTTTATTGCGATGTTTAAAGTTCTTTTATAATATCACACACATCCTGCTTTGAATATCCCATTTTTTTTAATTTATCAATAGTCTCTTTAATCAGTTCTATTGCATAATCATCTTTGTCATCATTTGTGACTTCAATAATACCTGTAATTCTGCTTAATATCTTCTTATCAGTTACAGACAAATATTTCTCAGCACTTCCGTCAAACAGTTCAACCTTCTTTGCACCGGTCTGAAAAAATATATCCTGATATACTTTTTTATTAACTTCAGAAAGCAATTCATACGATTCATTGTCTGTATTCAGGAAAACATCATCAAAACATACTGTATATACTGGCTTCTGCAAATATGACACTATATTGTGTTTTCCAAATGCTTTTTGGAGAAGAATATCTATTAATTTCTTTGCATATGTATAGTTCCCTATGCTGCCGAAATGGAATGGTGAAATAAGCATGATATTCTCCGAAGAACCGCTTATTGCTTCTGCCTCGTCACCAACACCTGCTATTTCATTTGTAGTAATATTTACTGCTAAAAGTGCCTTTTCTCTTAGCAATTCGCCCTCTCCGACTTTATAAAATACTAAATCTGTAGGTGCGTTCACTTTTTTCATTTCATCTCTCCTCACAAAAATACGAGCTACTTCATACTCAGCCTGTCCATTGCAATTATCGGCTTCTCTAAAATTCTTTTAAGTATGATATTAAACGGCTCCTTCTTCTCAAGCTGTTTTACCATAATACTGTAAATACCGGCGCGTCTTGCGCCCCAGACATCAGTAAATACCTGGTCGCCTATAAATACTGCCTCATCCTTTCGTATGCCCATATCGGCAACTCCCTCAAGGTAGCCGCGCCTGCCCGGCTTACCTGCCTTGGCAACATAAAAAGCCCCGACTGCATCAGCAAACGGTTTTACCCTCTTATCGCCATTATTTGAAATAAGACACGTCTTAAAGCCCATATTATTAAGCTCTGCAAATAATTCAAGCGCTCGGTCATTCACAGGCTTTCCATGCCCTACCAGAGTATTATCAATATCAAAAAGAATACCTCTCTTGCCCTTCATATACAACTCGTTAAAATCAATTGTATAAGTATTATCACTGTATTCATCAGGACACATTCTCCTAAATATCCTCATTCTGCTCTCCGTTCTGCCTCATGCGCTGCTGAAGCATTCGTTTTTACATTATCTCAAATTCTGTCGGGACACATTCATATATTCCCCTGCAGCCGGTTGTAATTATTCGTATTTGCGCTTACGCTCAATTTAATCGAAACACATTCATATATTCCCCTGCAACCGGTTGTAATTATTCGTATTTGCGCTAACGCTCAATTTAATCGAAACACATTCATATATTCCCCTGCAGCCGGTTGTAATTATTCGTATTCGCGCTTACGCTCAACTCTCGGTCGCAAAATGCATTTCCTGCATACGTCATTTTCAATTGTTCGTATTTACGCTATCACTCAACACAACCGAAAAATATTTTTGCGCAAGTACTCCACCGAAAGCAAAGCAATATTCCATGTCTGCTTCAGTGTTCTTTTATTTCTTCTTATATATCTTCTCAAGCTCATTTAAAAATGTATTTACATCCTTAAACTCCCTGTAAACCGACGCAAATCTAACGTATGCAACCTCATCAAGTTCCTTTAGCTTATCCATGACCATCTCACCGATAAAGGAAGTAGTGACCTCCTTGTCAGTCGAATTAAAAACCTCACTCTCAATCGAGTTTACAAGCTCGTCAAGCTGGGCTCTTGAAACAGGTCTTTTATGACATGCGCTGAATATGCCCGCCTCAATCTTTGAACGGTCATACTCCTCCCTGCGGTTATCCTTTTTTACAACCATAAGCGGAATCGTCTCGATTTTTTCAAATGTGGTAAATCTTTTGCCACATTTATCACACTGTCTCCTTCTTCTTATGGCGTTTGAATCGTCAACAGATCTTGAATCCACAACTCTTATATTTTCATCATTACAATATGGACACTTCATATTTCCCCTCCTGCGTATATTTTATCTTCTCATATTTTCCCGCCACAATTGCAGCCATGCTTTATAAATCAAGCAAGACATTACCGCTTTTTTCTGCTATCCGGCTTTACCTTTCCCGCAAATCTAACACTTTTTGATACAATCCTTTAAATCAACCTCTACAAGCACTATATCCTTTCCTACCTGCCTTACACAGCAAAAAGGTATGACATATTCGATATCCCTGCCAAACAGGCCGCCGAAATGTCCCGGCCCCGGAACAATAAATGCTTCTATGCAGCCGGTTCTCTCATCAAATTCTATATCAGTAATACAGCCAAGCCTCTTGCAGTCGCACACATTTATAACTTCCTTGTCACACAAACACAACAGTCTCATATTAAGCCTTTTTTATTATTATATGTCTTTGCGAACATAAAGTGTGATGCAATGCAAATAATTCCTGCTGACCATCTCAATGTACCCCTGTTTAAAAAAGGAAGTTGCGAAGGAAATGTACATCAATGCTTAATTCCTGCTAAACTCCTCAAGCTTAAGCCCCGGATTTCTGTCAAGCACCATGCCGACGCTCCAGCTGTTTGCAAACAGCAGCAAAGGATTTCCCTTCATGTCCTTGACCCTCTTCATATCAGATGTACCCTGAATTCTGTTTACATCCACCTCATCCTTATTTGCAATCCATCTGATATATTCATACGGGAGCGATTCAAGCTTCACCTCGACATTGTACTCATTGTTCAGTCTGTAAAGCAGCACGTCAAACTGCAGCACGCCTACAACTCCGACAATAATCTCCTCCATGCCGGTATTAAACTCCTGGAATATCTGGATGGCGCCCTCCTGTGCAATCTGGGTAACGCCCTTTATAAACTGCTTTCTCTTCATGGTATCCATCTGTCTCAGTCTTGCAAAATGCTCAGGTGCAAATGTAGGAATGCCCTCGTACTGAAACTTCTGTGAAGAGGTTGTAAGCGTATCTCCTATTGAGAAAATGCCCGGGTCGAACACGCCGATAATATCTCCGGCATACGCTTCTTCTATAATTTTTCTCTCCTGTGCCATCATCTGCTGCGGCTGGGAAAGCTTAATCTTTCTTCCGCCCTGAATGTGGTTTACCTCCATGCCTGCGGTAAACTTGCCTGAGCATATTCTCATAAACGCAATTCTGTCACGGTGCGCCTTGTTCATATTTGCCTGAATCTTAAATACAAAAGCTGAAAAATCCTCGTCAAATGGTGATATCTCTCCGATATCGGACTTCCTTGGCATAGGGGATGTCGTCATCTTAAGGAAATGCTTTAAGAAGGTCTCCACACCGAAATTGGTAAGCGCCGAACCGAAAAATACCGGTGAAAGCTTTCCCTGACTTACCAGTTGCATATCAAGCTCCTGTCCTGCGCCGTCCAGAAGCTCAATATCATCCGAAAGCTGGTTGTACTGAAGCTCTCCTAGAAGCTTTCTTGCCTCATCAGAATCCACCGGAAGCTCAGTAGAGGCAACCTCCTTCTGACCGTTCATCGCAGCAGTAAATGTCATAATATGACGCTGTGCTCTATCGTAAACGCCCTTAAATTCCTTTCCTGAGCCAATCGGCCAGTTTATAGGGCAGGTGCTGATACCGAGCACATCCTCAATATCATCCATAAGCTCAAATGGATCCTTTGCCTCCCTGTCCATTTTATTTATAAATGTGAAAATCGGTATGTTTCTCATGACACAGACCTTGAAAAGCTTTATTGTCTGTGCCTCAACGCCCTTTGATGCGTCAATTACCATGACTGCCGAATCAGCAGCCATAAGTGTTCTGTAGGTATCCTCTGAGAAATCCTGATGACCCGGAGTATCCAGAATGTTAATGCAGTAATTATCATAATTAAACTGAAGCACAGATGAAGTAACCGAAATACCTCTCTCCTTTTCAATCTCCATCCAGTCTGACACCGCATGCTTTGCAGTCTTCTTTCCCTTTACAGAGCCTGCAAGATTTATCGCACCTCCATAGAGAAGGAACTTCTCTGTAAGTGTTGTCTTTCCTGCGTCAGGATGCGAAATAATAGCAAATGTTCTTCTTTTCTCAATATTATTCTTTAACTCGGACACAAATAATCCTCCCTGATTTTATAGTAGTGGTGCAAATAATCTTAGCACAGCCTGCGTCATCTTTGTATACCATGGTATTGCCTTTATAAACGCTTCATCAACCTCGATTGTATCATTGATTGTATTCATGAAATCCTCATACAATTCACCTACTGCATCTGCACCGTACACAAATGTACCACATTCGAAGTGAAGATACAAGCTCCTGAAATCAAGATTTATACTTCCTATGACTGCTTTTGTGTCATCACTCACACAGCATTTGGAATGAAGGAAGCCCGGCTTATACTCATAAATCCTCACGCCGGCGTCCAAAAGCGGCTTGTAGTACGAGCGTGTCAGAAGAAATACAAGCTTCTTATCAGGTATATGCGGAGTAATTATCCTTACATCCACGCCACTCTTTGAAGCAAGCATAAACGCCCTTAAAAGCTCGTCATCTATTATAAGATAAGGCGTATAAAAATAAACATATCTGCTTGCATTTGAAATAACGCTTAGATATACATTTTCCGCCACCTGTTCCTGGTCAAAAGGCATATCACCGAACGGCTGCACATATCCTCTCGGATTCTCAACAGGAATCTCCTCTGCCTTAAGATAATATCTGTCAAACTCCTTGTCGGTATGCTCTATGCTGTTCCATGTTCCAAGAAACATTGAGGTCAGGTTTGTAACAGCCTCACCCTTTATCATAATGCCGGCGTCCTTCCAGTGTCCGAACTTTTCAATATGATTGATGTATTCGTCCGCCATGTTAATACCGCCGGTAAAGCCTGTCTTTCCGTCAATTACGGTAATCTTTCTGTGGTCTCTGTTGTTGTGAATTGCCGAAAGCATAGGATAAACCTTGTTAAACACGCGGCACTGGATGCCAAGATTTGCAAGCTTTTCCTTGTATTTTGAAGGAAGGAGCTTAATGCAGCCCATATCATCATATAAAAGCCTTACCTCCACGCCCTGCGCCGCCTTACGCTCCAGAATCTCCATAACAGTATCCCACATAAGACCCTTGTTGATAATAAAATACTCAAGGAAAATGAATTCCTTCGCCTTCTCAAGCTCAATGCATATCTGTTCAAAATATTCCTCGCCTGTTTTAAAATACTTTGTCTCGCAGTTATCATATATCGGCGCACCCGCACATTCATTTAGATATGAAGCAATACGTCCAAGGCTGGGATCCCCGTTTTTAATTGTTTCGATTATGGCCTCATCCTGCTTTACATCATTTCTTACAATCTTATCTATCTTTATAAATTTGCTTGAAAAATGCCTTGCCACAATCTTACCGCTGAACATAAAATGCAGCACCGGACCTATTAACGGAACTCCTAGTATTACTATCGCCCATGAAAGCTTGTATGATGAATTGCTTCTTTCTTTTACTATCCAGATTGTGAGGATTGAGGCAATTACAGATGAAATCACCGTCACATATGCATAATAAGGCCCGCTTATTCTTAAAATTGCATAGACTATCCATGCAAACTGCAGCATTACAATAAACAATACCCACAAAAACCGGCTTGTCAGAAATTTTATCAGCTTATGCATTATGGCTTCCTCTCTATTTGTTGTAAAAAACAAATTTATGTGTTATTATATATCCAGATAATCTGCATATGAGCCGGATATGATATACATTCTTATCCGCTGCGGCATTTCATTTCAGGCAGCCGCCATATGCAAATATACAGATTAAAAGGAGATTCTTATGATATTTGCAATTGATATTGGCAACAGTAATATAGTTGCCGGATGTATTGATAATAAACAGTCATATTTTGTTGAGCGTATATCTACTGACATCCAGAAGACCTCTACCGAATATGCCATACTTTTTAAAAACATGCTTGAGCTTCACGGCATCTCAAAAAAAGAGCTTGACGGTGCAATCATTTCATCAGTTGTTCCGCCTATATCAAACACCATACAGGATGCCATAAAAAAGGTAACAGGACTTGATGCGATGCTTGTAGGTCCCGGTCTTAAGACAGGACTTAATATAAAGATTGATAATCCCGCACAGCTTGGAAGCGACCTTGTAGTCGGCGCAGTAGCTGCTATGGATGAATATCCTGTCCCACTTATCATCATTGATATGGGTACTGCTACCACTATCTTCTGCATTGATGATAGCGGCGCTTTCATCGGCGGTGCAATCATGCCGGGCGTGATGGTATCTCTTGAATCACTTACCAACCGCACCTCACAGCTTCCTAAAATCAGTCTTGAAGCACCTAAAAAGGCAATCGGAAGGAACACGATAGACTGCATGAAGAGCGGTCTTGTCCTTGCAAATGCATCAATGCTTGACGGTATGATTGATAAGATGCAGGCCGAGCTTGCGGGGCCTGCCACAGTAATTGCAACCGGAGGTCTGTCACAGTTTATCATTCCTTACTGCAACCATGAGATAATCTGGAACGATACTCTTTTGCTTCGCGGATTATGGCTCATTTACCAGAAAAACTGTTAAATTTCATTATATAATGATATATTATAATTGTCAAATTCACATTTCATTTGTACTTTAATTATTAAAGGCTTTTGTCCATTTATCATAAACGTCCGCAATTATATACCTTAAAAATCCCGGTATATAATGCGGACGTTATTCTGTCACAGTGTTCTGGGCTGCCGTTTTCAATTCGCATATCTGCCACAGCATATATTGAAAGCCTGATGCCCAATGACACAAAACTCCTCTATCCAAGGCTGCCTTTCTGCTATCGGATTGGTTGTAGTAAACTACATATCTTCTTTTATATGCACATGGGTATACAGATGCTCCATGCAGTATTCCCTGCCTCCGGCACACTTTGAACAGTATCTGAATTCAAGTGCCGGGTTATCAAGCTCGGTCTGACCGCAGATGGCACACTTATGATACGCCTGTCCTGCCCTGTGCTGCGAGCTGTTCATTGCGCTCTTAAACTTCACTCTCTGCTTCATAACTCCCGGCGAGGCAAATGAAAATCTTTTTGTTGTAAAGAAAAATACAAGGAAATTTAAAAAGCTCATTACAATAATAACTGCCATTGACCAGTCATGGTTTATAAGGGCCATTACAAATGAAAATGCAAACACCGCCGCATCAATAAGTCCAAGTATCTTTGCCTTTACAGGTATCAGATAGAACAGTAAAAACTGCGCATCCGGAAATGTTGCAGCAAAAGCAAGGAATAATGACAGATTAAGATAATCCGTTGTAACAAATATTGTATTCTCCCATAAAAAATAAACTATGAATAAGCCCAATATATGAAACAATACTCCTGATATGAAATATACGTTAAACTTAAAACTTCCCCACATATGCTCAAGCGTATTTCCTATACTGTAATAAACATATCCCATGATAACCGCAAAGAATATATTGCCTGTCGGCGGGTATATAAGAAATGTAAACAGTCTCCACACCTGTCCCTTAAGCACCTGCGGCACAACAAGAGCCAGATAATCATAATAAAACTGTGGTCTTGTCAGATTTATAATAAGTCCTATTCCGTAAAGAATAACCACATAAAGCATCAGATTTTTAATTGCAAACCTTCCGAATCTGCGTTCTAATTTTGAAAGCCAGTCCAATATTTAAACCTCTTTTCTGTATTACTTATGCTACCATTATATTTTCTATACGCATCTTTGTCAAACAATAAAAGCTGTTTGTTATTTTCATTGTTTTACTAATTTGACCATTCAGCTTGTTAAATATGCATTTTGTATATTTTCATTTTATAATATTAAGATTATTTTCAAATATTGTTATCTTGCAATAATATTTTAAAAGTAATATAATTAGGTGGAATATCTAAAGAAAATAGGTGTTATTATGACAAATTACAATACTTTGGGAATAGATATCGGTTCAACAACAGTCAAGATAGCTATTCTCGACGAAAGCAACAAAATACTTTTCTCACAATACGAAAGACATTACGCGAACATACAGGAGACCCTTGCCGCACTGTTGAACAATGCGATGCTTAAGCTCGGAGACATTACTCTTCATCCTGTTATCACCGGTTCAGGCGGTCTTACAATCTCAAAGCATCTGGACATTCCTTTTGTCCAGGAGGTTGTGGCGGTTTCAACATCATTGCAGGACTATGCCCCTCAGACAGATGTTGCGATAGAGCTCGGTGGCGAAGATGCTAAAATTATATACTTTACGAATGGTATTGACCAGAGGATGAACGGTATCTGTGCCGGCGGCACAGGCTCATTTATTGACCAGATGGCTTCACTTTTACAGACGGACGCCTCCGGACTTAATGAGTATGCCAAGAGTTACAAGGCAATTTATCCGATTGCGGCAAGATGCGGTGTTTTTGCGAAATCAGACATTCAGCCGCTTATTAATGAGGGTGCTACAAGGGAAGACCTTGCCGCATCTATTTTCCAGGCGGTTGTAAACCAGACCATCAGCGGTCTTGCCTGCGGAAAGCCTATCCGCGGCAACGTTGCCTTCTTGGGCGGTCCGCTTCACTTCCTTACGGAGCTTAAGCAGGCGTTTATCAGGACGCTTAAGCTGACAGATGACATGGTTATTGCGCCTGAGCACTCACACCTTTTTGCGGCAATAGGCGCTGCGATGAATTCAAAGCCTGAGGCTTCTGTTTTGATTTCCGAATTGTACAAAAAACTGAATTCAGGCATCAAGATGGAGTTTGAGGTAAAAAGGCTTGAGCCTTTGTTTGCAAACAAGGACGAATACAGGGCATTCAGGGAGCGTCATAACAGGCACTCAGTTAAAAAAGGTGACATTACCTCTTACAAGGGCGGCTGCTATCTCGGCATAGACGCCGGATCAACCACCACAAAGGTTGCTCTTGTAGGTGAGGACGGCTCGCTGCTCTATTCCTTCTATTCAAACAACAACGGAAGTCCGCTTGCGACTACGATAAGGGCTATGGAGGAGATAAACTCTCTTCTGCCGGCAGACGCAAAGATTCTCTACTCATGCTCTACAGGCTATGGCGAGGCACTTATCAAGGCTGCTCTCATGCTTGATGAGGGCGAGGTTGAGACTGTATCACACTACTATGCGGCTTCCTTCTTTGAACCTGACGTTGACTGTATATTGGATATCGGCGGTCAGGATATGAAGTGTATCAAGATTAAAAACCACACCGTTGACAACGTGCTTCTTAACGAGGCGTGCTCATCAGGCTGCGGTTCATTTATAGAGACCTTCGCAAAATCCTTGAACTACAGCGTTGAGGACTTCGCAAAGGAAGCATTATTTGCGCAGAATCCTATAGATTTAGGTACAAGATGCACCGTATTTATGAATTCAAATGTTAAGCAGGCGCAGAAGGAGGGTGCATCTGTTGCTGATATCTCCGCCGGACTTGCTTATTCAGTAATTAAAAATGCTTTGTTTAAGGTTATCAAGATTACAAACGCTTCTGACCTTGGCGGCAAGGTCGTTGTACAGGGCGGAACCTTCTACAACGACGCAGTTTTACGAAGCTTTGAAAGTATTGCAGGCTGCGAGGCTGTACGTCCGGATATCGCAGGTATTATGGGCGCCTTTGGCGCCGCACTGGTCGCTCGCGAAAGATACGACGCTTCAAAGACCACCACAATGCTTCCTATCAAGGACATATTAAGCCTTACCTTTGACACCTCTCTTACGAGATGCAAGGGCTGTACAAACAACTGTCTGCTCACTATCAACAAGTTCAGCAACGGCAGACGCTACATAACCGGCAACAGATGTGAGCGTGGCATCGGCGGTCAGAAGAACAAGGACAATGTTCCAAATCTTTTTGAATACAAATATCACAGGATGTTCAACTACGAGCCATTAAGCGAGGCAGAGGCAACCAGAGGTACTGTTGGCATTCCGCGTGTACTTAACATGTACGAGAATTATCCGTTCTGGGCAACCTTCTTTAAGAGGCTTGGCTTCAGAACAGTGCTCTCACCTGACTCATCACGCAAGATTTACGAGCTTGGAATCGAATCAATTCCAAGTGAATCAGAGTGCTATCCTGCCAAGCTGGCACACGGTCATGTAAGCTGGCTTATCAATAATGGCATAAAATTCATCTTCTACCCTTGCATCCCTTATGAGCGTATTGAGACAAAGGAGGCGCAAAACCATTACAATTGCCCTATCGTAACCTCCTACGCCGAGAACATTAAGAACAACGTAGAAGAGCTACGTGATAACAACATACGTTTCATGAATCCATTCATGGCGTTTACTGATGAAAATATACTTACAAAACGACTCGTTGAGGTATTTACAAAGGAATTCTCCATTCCTGCTGCCGAGATTACACAGGCAGCGCATGAGGCATGGAACGAGCTTATAGCTTCACGTGAGGATATGATGAAGAAGGGCGAGGAAACGCTTGAGTATCTTAAGCAGACCGGCAGACGCGGTATCGTGCTTGCAGGCCGTCCTTACCACGTTGACCCTGAGATTAACCACGGCATACCTGAACTAATCAATTCCTATGGTATTGCGGTGCTTACCGAGGACTCTGTTTCACACCTTGCAAAGGTTGAACGTCCTATTGTAGTTATGGACCAGTGGATGTACCACTCCAGACTTTATTCAGCTGCAAGCTTTGTAAAGACGCAGGACAATTTAGACCTTATCCAGCTCAATTCCTTCGGATGCGGTCTGGATGCGGTAACAACCGACCAGGTAAATGATATCCTGACCGGCTCAGACAAAATTTATACAGTGCTTAAGATTGATGAGGTAAATAACCTGGGTGCGGCAAGAATCCGTATACGTTCTCTTATCTCGGCAATACGTGTGCGCGAAATGAAGCATACGAAGCGTACAATTAAATCCGCGGCAATCAAGCGAGTAGAATTCACCGAGGACATGAAAGCATCAGGCTATACAATACTCTGTCCTCAGATGACACCGATTCACTTCGACCTGCTTGCGCCTGCACTTAGCTCCTGTGGCTACAACATCATTGCGCTTCCGGAGTCACACTCAGGCCGCTCGGCAGTAGATGTCGGACTTCAGTATGTAAATAATGACGCCTGTTATCCTTCGCTTATAGTAATCGGACAGATTATGGAGGCTCTTCTTTCAGGCAGATATGACGTAAATAAAACAGCAGTGCTTATTACACAGACAGGCGGCGGCTGCCGTGCTTCAAACTACATCGGCTTTATCAGGCGTGCCCTTAAAAAAGCTGGCATGGAGCAGATTCCTGTCATATCATTGAGCGTTCAGGGTCTTGAGAAGAATTCAGGCTTCAAATACACCCTTCCGATGATTATGAAGGGCATGCAGTCGATTATTTACGGAGACGTATTCATGCGCGCTCTCTACCGTGTGCGCCCATATGAATTAGAACCGGGCTCCGCCAATGCCTTGCATGAAAAGTGGAAAGCAAAATGCCTAGAATCACTTACCAAAAAGCATGTGTCATCAAGAGAATTCAAGAAAAATATCAAGGGTATTGTTCGAGACTTTGACAAACTTCCTATTGACGAGACAATAAAGAAGCCTCGCGTCGGTATCGTAGGCGAAATTCTTGTTAAGTTCCTTCCTCTTGCAAACAACCACCTTGTTGAGCTCTTGGAGCAGGAGGGCGCCGAGGCAGTAATGCCTGACCTCATGGACTTCCTCTTGTACTGCTTCTACAATACAAACTTCAAGGCTGACAACCTCGGTGCGAAGCGTTCCTCTGCTATTCTTTCAAACCTTGGCATCCGCTTCCTCGAGCACCTTAGGAAGCCTGCAAGAAAAGCATTTGAAAAAAGCAGCCGCTTTGACGCACCTGCAAAGATACAGCACCTTGCAGACTACGCAAAGGACTTTGTATCAATCGGCAATCAGACCGGCGAGGGCTGGTTCTTAACCGGCGAGATGCTCGAGCTCATACATAACGGTACTGAAAACATCGTATGTACCCAGCCGTTTGGCTGCCTCCCGAACCACATAGTCGGCAAGGGCGTCATCAAGGAACTCAGACACCAGTACCCTGACTCCAACATAATCGCAGTCGATTATGACCCGGGTGCCAGCGAGGTAAACCAGCTCAACCGAATCAAGCTGATGCTTTCAACCGCGCAGAAGAATTTAAAAAAGCGTCAGGAAAAATAAAACTCTAAATGTTAAAGCGGGCACTCAAAATTAAGCATTTAATCTTAATTTTGAGTGCCCGCTTATTTTCCTTAATTTTATCTCCTTACAAATAAAAAATGAGTTTGCTCCTCAATAAGTCTGACATTCCTTCAAAAAGTTTGATTCCCAACTAACATTGTAATTCCTGCCATGATAATTCAAAAAGCTGCTTCGCCCACTTATATTGTCCGTCATCCTCATATCCGCGGTATGCTCCCTCTGTCATCATGAGTATATATAAATACACATCATACCAGAGTATTCTCTTCATTTCAGCATCAGAGAATGTCTCCTTACCAAAGCCTCTTAAAAAGTATGCATTTCTTGAGTGCCTGCGGAACCGGTCATCCATAAACGCCTCTCCCCAGAGTGCTCTTTCCCAATCAATAACACCTGACACTTCTTTGTCTTTTACAAATACATTTCCTTCCCACATGTCCCAGTGAACTAAAGTCGGTATCTGTACACTGTCAAAAACACTCCTATAAGAACTTAACAGGGATAGAACTTCTTTTGCCGAAACTCCCAGGTCAATACACTTTCTTTGTGCATCGTTTAATATATTTGAAATTAGGTAAAACACAAAATCATAAAGACAATCAAATCGGTGCGCAGCATCACCTAAAAGTCCAAACCTTTCACCTTTAATATTTGTCATTCTTCTTTGAATCTTCCCTATTTCATAATAAATCTTTTTATTATCCTCTTCAGACAACTGCTCCCTGACAGATGCAAAGCTATTGCCATCTAAAGCCTCCATAAAAAAATAATTTCCACTACACAGTTCTTTTGAAAAGTCATAGAACAACACATCAGCAGTCTTTACAACATTGCTCTCTTTTACGATTTGCATTGCAGACACTTCGGCTTCCATAATATTAATCTCATTTGATGTTAAGCCTTCATTATTTTCAGGTGCAATCTTCAACACGCTTCTGTCACCATCTGCGAATGTAATCATATATGCTGCATTACACATTCCTTCTGTAAGCTCTTTTATTGATAAAATATTTTTGCAGCCAAATGCTTTTCGAACCATGCTTTCAATCATTTTCTCAGATTGTTTGTTCTTTGTAATTCCCACGCCGTACCTCTTGCCAGTTATTTTATAAATGTACTATATATGCTATATATGCTTCTCCCACTCGGCTTCCTTAAAGCCTGTAACTACAAAATCATCCCCGACAAGAATCGGTCTTTTTACAAGCATACCATCCGTTGACAATAGTTCCAGCTTCTCGTCCACTGTCATACCCGGCAGCCTGTCCTTTAAATTAAGCTCCTTGTAAATAAGTCCGCTGGTATTGAAAAATCGCTTGATATCAAGTCCGCTTTTTTCGTACCAATTCTTCAGCTCATCCTTGCTTGGATTATCCTCTTTGATATCGCGAAAAGTATATTCTATACCACGGCTCTTAAGCCACTGCTCTGCCTTTTTGCAGGTTGAACATTTTGGGTAACACACAAATAATAATGCCATAATTGATTTTCTCCTTTATTTTTTAATGGGCATTGCCGACTAAAAATCACACAATGCCCTCTTTCTTTAACATATCACTCTTTATCACAGCTACAATTGATATTCTTCACTCATCACTTTTTATCACAGCTTACAATTTCCTTACCGGCAAATGTAATACTTACCTTGTCCCCTGCTTTAAGAAGCAGCATCTCCTCGTGCTTTCCTGCCTTCGCCCTGTAGATATTATCTTCGGAATCTATAAGATAAATATATGTATTTCCGTCAATATCAATATATTTTATATCCTTAATTGAGATAACAGCCTCTCCTGTTGCCTCTAATTCTTCATCATCCTTTGTATCATCCTTAATATCTTCAGCTCCTTCGCCGCCCATAAGCCTGCGGTATTTTGCGATACATTCCTTCTGCGTGGCCGCCGTCGTCACATAATTATACTGTTCAACATTTACCGCCGCATAGAGCTTTACCAGACCGCTGGCATCCTTAAGCACCATGATGTAGGTAGGATTTCCGTCAATATTTATAAGTGAAGGAAAGCTTGCCTGATAGCCCTTTTCCTGCACCTCGCCCTCAGCAGCAGCCATTGCAGAGGTCTCGTCTGCGCCTGCAATATTATAATAATGCGCCTCACCTGTCCTCTCATTCGCAAGCAGAAAGCCTATGTTCGAGCTGTCATTATTCACAGAGGTTACACCTGTATAAATCCAGATGTCACCGTCCTTTGAAACATAACCATAATCCGAAACAGGTGCATCATCATCACTTTCCTCTTCAAAGCCCCTGTATTTTGTGACCTGCTTGCAGCCCTTCTTGCCAAACAGGCTGTTTATGAAACCATTCTGATACATACCATATAAATCATACTGCTCGCAGATTAAGTCACCGTCATAGACATCATCTACCCACACCGGTATGTCTGCAAGGTCATAATATTCGCACTCGCCGTCCACAGGGTTAAGTATAATTGCGCCCTTTACGGTTGTACCGCCGAAAATAACAGTCTTTTTGTACACTGTGGCAACATAAAACGGCTGTCCTGATTCATCCACCTCAAAATGCAGGTTGCCAAACATCGCCGTAGGATATTTAAATCTGATTTTTCTATATGCATTCTGTCCGAAATATGCAGATGGCACATATATCATACCCTTATCACAGCTTTTATATGTTGCAGACATTGATACAGGGTCTACAATTATGTATCCCGGAATGCCATCCTTCTTATTGTTTCTCCACTTAAAAAAGCCTGCATAGTTAAGTGCCGCAACCTTCTTCGGCGTGCCGTTTAAATCAATCTGGGTATAATCATCCGACACATCAAACTGGCTTACCACATTTGATAATGTACCTATTTCCCTGCCACCGAGCATCTTCGCGGATTTTGTGTCCATAAGTGCTATGACATCCGTATTAAGCGATTCCTGCAAATCCTCCTCGAACACAGCATCTTCCACCTTAAGCAAACTAGAATATGCGTCCGTATGGAAAATCACCGCACTAGCAACATTTGCAATAACAACTAAAAGCAGAATAACCACAGGTATTAAAAACAACGAATCCTTCTTCGGCTTGTAGCCATACCTGCTGCACTGTGCAAGCATCGTAAAGTACCTTACAAACACAAATACAAATGTAACGGCAATAACCATCGCCCAGAACTCTATTGACTTAACATTCCACGGTGGAAGCAAAAAATAATTTATAAGAAGAAAGACAGCTAATGCTGCCACTCCTCCCGCTATCCATGATATTATATTATTATTTCCATTAACAGCCTTATGTCTGACTGCTCTTTCTTTTATCATCTTAAGCTCTCCTTCTCATATGACTATTTAAGTGCAAAATATATAAGCACAATCACACCAAGAATAATTCTGTAGACTCCAAACACCTTAAAATCATGCTTTTTAATATAATCCATAAGGAACTTGATAGATATTATAGAAACTACAAATGCAACTACCATGCCTGTTATCAATATTGCAAGCTCTGTGCTTGTATAATTGAAGCCAAACTTTACAAGCTTAAGAAGGCTTGCGCCGAACATAATCGGTATTGACATAAAAAATGAAAACTCTGCAGCTGCCGTTCTTGAAAGTCCGAGAAGCATTGAGCCGATAATGGTTACGCCTGACCTTGATGTTCCCGGTATCAGCGAAAGCACCTGAATCATACCTATCGTAAATGCACCTGTATATGATATATTGCTGACATCTTTAATAGCAGGTGTTCTTTTTTTATTCCAAAGCTCTACCAGAATAAATAACACACCATAAATAATAAGTGTTGCAGCTACAACATTACTATTGTAAAAATGCTCATCAAACCAGTCATTAAAAAGCACACCTATGATTCCTGCCGGTATACATCCTACAAGCACTCTGAACCAAAGCATCCATGTTTTTTTATTTGTGTGAGAGGCAATCCAGTACGGAACATGCACCTCTTTATTAAAAACATTTACTACTGTATCTTTCTTTGCCTTACTGTTAAATGCAAAAGGATTAAGCTTTTTAAAAAACATTACGCAGACTGCCAGTATTGCGCCAAGCTGAATTACTACAAGGAACATCTCCCAGAACTCCTTTGACACATTAAGCGGTATCAATTCCTCCAGCAAAATCATATGTCCTGTACTGCTTATAGGAAGCCACTCGGTAATTCCCTCCACAATTCCAAATAATACAACCTTCAAAAATTCAATAAAAATCATAACTTACTCCCTTCGCTCTTCAAAACTCTTATTTTCTATCTGCCAGTCTATCGGCTCTATGCCGTGGCCCTGCAAAAATTCATTAATGTCTGTTTTCTATCTGCCAGTCTATCGGCTCTATGCCGTGGCTCTGCAAAAATTCATTAATGTCTGTTTTCTATCTGCCAGTCTATCGGCTCTATGCCGTGGCTCTGCAAAAATTCATTTGCCTTGCTGAAATGCCTGCATCCCATAAAGCCTCTGTATGCCGACAGCGGACTCGGATGCGGCGCCTCTAAAATCAAATGCTTTGGATTGTTTAACATGCTTTTCTTCATCTGCGCAGGTCTTCCCCACAGCAGATATACAACCGGGCGATCCAGCTCATTTACGGCGCGTATTGCTGCATCCGTAAACTGCTCCCAGCCAATGCCTCTGTGCGAATTTGCAGCGTGCGCACGCACTGTAAGCACTGTGTTCAAAAGCAATACGCCCTGCTTTGCCCATTTCTCCAGGTATCCGTTGTCAGGAATATAACAGCCCAAATCGTCATGCAGCTCCTGATAAATGTTAACCAGCGACGGTGGTATGTCCACATCAGGCTTCACCGAAAAACACAGCCCGTGCGCCTGACCGACATTGTGATACGGGTCCTGTCCCAGAATAACCACCTTCACATTTGAAAGCGGTGTAAAATCAAATGCATTAAATATATCATTTGAATCAGGGAACACCTGATAATTATTATATTCACTTACAACCTTCTTATATAACTCAGCATAATACGGCTTTTTAAATTCCGCAGCAAGCGGAACCAGCCAGTCATTTGCAATAGCTCCCATATGTATTCTCCATGTATATTATTTCGTCTGATAGACAATTCAAAGCACCGGCTAAGCATGCCTCAGATATGCTTAGCATACGCTGTGACAGTTTTTCCCGACAGATTATTCTCAGGAACCTGAATTTATAATCTAATCAAAATGCCTCTCTCATCAAGATATCTCTTATTTACAATCTTACCGGAATGCCTCTCTTATCAAGATATCCCTTATTTATAATCTGACCGGAATGCCTCTCTTATCAAGATATCTCTTTAGCTCCATAATTTCCAGCTCTTTATAATGGAATAATGATGCCGCAAGCGCAGCGTCAGCCTTACCCTTCGTAAGCGTATCATAGAAATGCTCCATCGTGCCTGCGCCTCCGGAGGCAATCACCGGAATGCTGACATTTTCGGCTACCAGCGCCGTCAATTCATTGTCATAGCCCGCCTTTGTACCATCGCAGTCCATGCTTGTAAGAAGTATCTCTCCTGCACCAAGCTTATCTGCCTTCATCGCCCACTCAATGGCATCAATACCCATATCAATTCTGCCGCCGTTTTTATAAATGTTCCAGCCGCTTCCGTCTGCCCTTCTCTTTGCATCAATCGCAACTACAACGCACTGGCTTCCAAACTTGTCGGCAGCATCACTTATAAGCTTTGGATTGTTTATTGCCGCAGAATTAATAGATATCTTATCTGCACCCTCTCTGAGCAGCAGCTTAAAATCATCAACAGTCCTTATTCCGCCGCCAACAGTAAACGGAATAAACACCTTCTCGGCAACTCTTCTTACCATATCAACTACTGTATTTCTTGCGTCTGATGATGCGGTAATATCAAGAAAAACGACCTCGTCAGCGCCCGCCTTGTCATAAGCCGCCGCAATCTCCACAGGGTCTCCCGCATCTCTCAGATTTACAAAATTAACTCCCTTTACAACCCTTCCGTTATTAACATCCAGACAGGGAATAATTCTCTTAGTATACATAAATCATCCTCCGATTTCGACCTAAATCCTCTCTGACCTTACTTATCTTAGCGAATTCTTTAAGCTCGTCCGGCTCGTCCGAAGCCGCAATTTTCATAATCAAAGCTCTGCAAAACCGCCCCGCTTAAAGCCGCATTTTTCACAATCAAAGCTCTGCAAAATTCTTAAGAATCCTAAGCCCTGTTTCACTGCTCTTTTCAGGATGGAACTGACATCCGAAAACATTACCCTTTTCAACAGAAGCATGAATATGAGTAATATATTCGGTAGACGCCGCAACTACCCGCTCATCCGCCGCCTTCACATAGTACGAATGCACGAAATATACATATGAATTATTCGGAATCCCCTTAAAAAGCTTAGCATCCGGTCTGATATCAAGAGAATTCCAGCCCATGTGCGGAATTTTAAAGCCCTCCTTATCAGGAATACGAAGCACCTCGCCCTTTAATACTCCAAGCCCGTCAACTCCTACCGACTCATCGCTCCTCTCAAAAAGCAGCTGCATACCAAGGCATATTCCTAAAAACGGCTTATTACTATCTATAGCTTCATGTACCACATCAACAAGGTCATAATATTTTAAATTATCCATTGCATCCTTAAATGCGCCGACCCCCGGCAGAATCACCTTGTCTGAATTCAAAATAATATCCCTGTCCCTTGTGACAACAGATTCCTCTCCCAAATAAGCAAGAGCCTTCTCAACACTTTTTAAATTTCCCGCATCATAATCAATAATAGAAATCATTATGTAAGACTCCTTCCCACTAATCTAAAATTATTAGTATAAATAATGCTGTGCCCAGTTACACTTTTCTGTCGCACCATATTTTAATTTAAAACATTTCCCTTAATTTTATCATAGCCGCAAAAACAATACAAGCTTATTATATATGAAAATTCCACTGATGTTATATATGAAAATCAAATGTCTTTCTGAATTATAATATTTTGCAAGAAGCATTCTACTTGTATGTCAAATGATTTCTTTATCACTCAAAACAAGCCCATATTATAAGGCCGCTCCTTTTCATAAAAGAAGCGACCTCAAAAAAAATCATATGTACATCACAAGCTTATCTACATATAAATCGTATATTAAATGTCGAATGATTTCAACGTATCAAATAAAAATCAAAACATCTTAGCTTAGTATATAATTCAGATTATAACAGCTCTGACTTAATCATATGTATATACGATAATTCATCTTAGCTTGCAGCAAAACAATATCATAAACAATCCCATACCATAAACATAATCATATCGTGTGTAAAATAATGCTGTAAAATTAATTATATCTCAGGCAAAGTCCTGTCGTCTGATATGCACCATCCTTTGTAGTTTTCATAATAATATATAGTAAATCAACAAATATAATGCTTTATCCTCTGTAGCTTTAAATTAATCATATGTAACAGACAATCATATAAATATTTATCTTCTGCTCTTCAACTCAGCCATCCGTAGCAAACTATTATATAAATCTTTATCTTATATCTGTCAGCTAATCTTATGTAATTAATAATGTCCTACGTACAGCAGCACAATCTTATGTAATTAATAATGTCCTATGTACAGCAGCACAATCTTATGTAATTAATAATGTCCTATGTACAGCAGCACAATCTTATGTAATTAATAATGTCCTATGTACAGCAGCACAATCTTATGTAATTAATAATGTCCTACGTACAGCAGCACAATCTTATGTAATTAATAATGTCCTATGTACAGCAGCACAATCTTATGTAATTAATAATGTCCTATGTACATCAGCACATCTTATGTAATTAATAATATCCTATGTGATTTTCAAAGACATCTTATGCAACTCTTAAATAAATCCTATGTAATCTGACACTCTTATGTATATCCATGTCTCTTCTTCTGTACAAATATATCTTAGCAAAAAAAAACTACAATATCAATGTTTGATATTGTAGAAATTTGCGTTTTATTGATATGTTTTATGCTTTAAGCAACCTTCAAAACTGCACACTGGATACGAACCCTTCTGGATAAGCTCTCGACCTATTAGTATCAGTCAGCTTAATACATTGCTGTACTTACACCCCTGACCTATCTACCTCGTCGTCATCAAGGGGTCTTTCGACTTCCGTCTGGGATATCTCATCTCGGGGGGGGCTTCACGCTTAGATGCCTTCAGCGTTTATCCCTTCCGGACTCGGCTACCCGGCCATGCCACTGGCGTGACAACCGGTGCACCGGCGGTCCGTCCATCCCGGTCCTCTCGTACTAAGGACAGCTCCCCTCAGATATCCTGCGCCCGCGCCGGATAGGGACCGAACTGTCTCAC
>JAFRXK010000057.1 GCA_017442865.1 Lachnospiraceae bacterium
ACAACCCGATTGAAGATAGAGAACCCCGGTAGGGGACGGAAACTAATTTCAACATTCATTGCACTCTTTTTGGGTTTATGATTGAAGATAGAGAACCCCGGTAGGGGACGGAAACAATTTGTGAGGTTTATAAAGTGTCCTACAATCAAACGATTGAAGATAGAGAACCCCGGTAGGGGACGGAAACACCTTACCATAAGTTTCTGAATCCTTCATCTCAACCGATTGAAGATAGAGAACCCCGGTAGGGGACGGAAACAGTTCTAAGATTTCATCATCTTTTAGCCATATAAAATCGATTGAAGATAGAGAACCCCGGTAGGGGACGGAAACGCCATAAGGCAGACTCACTAAGCTGTGTATAATTAGATTGAAGATAGAGAACCCCGGTAGGGGACGGAAAGCTTAGCTATCTAACGCTTAACGGCGATAGCTCCGCGATTGAAGATAGAGAACCCCAGTAGGGGACGGAAACCATAATCACATTTCTTTGCATCATTCCTTACGTAAACAGATTGAAGATAGAGAACCCCGGTAGGGGACGGAAACTATATTTCCTGCGCTTCTTTCGCCGTCATATGCCCGATTGAAGATAGAGAACCCCGGTAGGGGACGGAAAGTAATCTTGCCGTTGTTTTCGTTTAAAGCTTCATCAAGGATTGAAGATAGAAAACCCCGGTAGGGGACGGAAACCGGCATACAAGAAATCTTTTCCTTCTCTTGACAATTTAAGATTGAAGATAGAGAACCCCGGTAGGGAACGGAAATCAACCGTCAAGAATTTCTAAATCAACTAAATCATAATGGATTGAAGATAGAGAACCCCGGTAGGGGACGGAAGCGTTTTTAGGCCTGCGCGGAAGAATGTGGTTGCGCTGTTTGGAATTAATATATAAGCTATGATATTTTATCATTTGTTTACAGTGCGATTTCTGTACTACGTAGTATTTAAATTAAAAAACCCCCGTAAGGGGACGAAAGTATGCTAAAATAATTTTACAGAATAAAAGGGAGACAATATTGAGTTACATTTTTATTGATGAGCATGGAACGGTTGTTGGCATAAAGGACAATTGTATTTCGATAAAGTATACGGATGGTATGGTGAAAAGTGTGCCTGTAGAAAATGTCGATGGCATTTATATGTTTAGTAGCTCTCAGTTAACGGCACAATGTGTTATGGAATGTTTAAAAAGAGGTATAGGTGTTTCGTATTTCTCAAAGGGAGGTGCTTATTTTGGAAAGCTGCAGTCAACAGGGCATATCAATGTACAGAGGCAGAGAAAGCAGGTGCATTTATACGAAACAGCATTTTCTATTGAATTATCGAAAAGGATTATTGTAGGCAAGATTCATAATCAGGAGATTGTTTTAAAAAGGTATGCCAGAAGCGAGAAGAAGTCTGTTGATGATTTAACAATAAGAATGAGAAATTGCATGGATAATGTTAAAAGAGGTAAAACAATAGATGAGATTATGGGGTATGAAGGAAGAGCGGCAAAGCTGTATTTTGAAGGATTGAGCAGACTTGTTCATGAAGAATTTAAATTTAATGGAAGAAGCAAAAGACCGCCCTTGGATGAGTTTAATTCAATGCTAAGCCTTGGATATTCAATCTTAATGAATGAGGTATATGGAATGCTTGAGAATAAGGGTTTGAATCCGTATTTTGGCTTTATGCATAGTGATAAAGAAAAGCATCCTACGCTTGCGAGCGATATGATGGAAGAGTGGAGAGCAATCATTGTTGATTCACTTGTGATGAGTCTTGTGAATGGACATGAAATACATAAAGAGCATTTTTATCACGATTTAGATTGTCCTGGATATTATTTGACTAAAGAGGGATTGAGTATATTCTTAAAAAAGTATGATAGAAAGCTGCGTACAGTAGTTAATTACCTCACATACATTGATTATTCTGTGAGCTTTAGGAGGTCAATTGATTTGCAGATAAATGAACTGACAAAGGCAATTGAAGAAGGAGATGCTTCATTATACACTCCTATATGGTTGCGGTGACGGATATGGAAAATTACTTTTTTGACACAAAGAATGATGATGTAACAAAAGATAAAGTTTATGTTTTGATTATTTACGATATTGTTGATAACAGGAGGCGGGTAAAGTTGGCTAAGTTTTTGCAGGGATATGGCTTTCGTATTCAAAAATCCGCCTTTGAAGCAATTATTACAAGAAAAAAGTATCAGAAGTTAATCAGTGAAATTTCAAAATATGTTTCAAACGAAGACAGCGTAAAGGTTTACAAAATTATTGGAAAAGGACAGGTCACTTCATTCGGACAAAACATAGAGGTGCCTGATGAAGATGTTATTTTAATATAAAACAGGAGGATTATAAAGATGAAAGTACTATTCAGTCCTATAGGAGGAACAGACCCGATATCAAATTATAGAGATGGCGCAATGCTGCATATTTGTAGAATCTACAGACCGGATAAGGTGTATTTGTACTTATCTAAGGAAATGTGTGAGTACCATGATAAGGACAACAGATATGTAAAGGCAATTAATTATCTTGCAGAAGAGATAGGCTGTAATTTTGAAATAGAAGTTTTGCGTGATGATGAAATGCGAGATGTACAAATTTTTGATGCATTTATTGATTTGTTCGAAAGATATATAGAAGAGATAAGAGAAAAAGATATGCCTGATGAGCTGTTGGTTAATGTATCATCAGGAACACCGGCTATGAAAAGCTCTTTGCAGATGATATCAATGCTCTGGAGTGAAATTGTAGCTATACAAGTTTCTACACCGAAAAAAGCTCTTAATAAAGAACATGAAGATAAGGATTCATATGATGTTGATGTACAATGGGAATGTAATGAAGATAGAGAAGCAGATTTTGAAAATAGGAGCATTATTTCTAATGCAAGCCGTTTGTTAGATCGTATACGTAAAGAAAGCATTATAAAGCATATCGAAGTTTATGATTATGAATCAGCGAGAGCATTGGCAGATACATTATCAAGAAAATCATCAGAAGAGTTTTGGGACTGCCTTAATATTGCTGTTGCAAGAAATAAACTTGATTTGTTTTATGTAAATGCTAACAAAAAGAAATATAAGATAAGTAATTGGTTCCCGATAACAAAAGATAAAGATATGGAAGAGTATGAATATTTGCTTTCGATGCAGACCAAATTGTGGAGAAAACAATATGTAGATTTTATAAGAGACATTACTCCTATTTTTTATTCATTATCCAGAAAAGTGTTATTTAGATATTGCCATTTAGAGTTTAAGGATATTGGTAATGAAGGAACAAGCTCGTGGTATCTTTCTATGGAAAAGCTTAAAAAACTTGGTGTTACACCAGAATCTTATTGGCATGATAAAACGAATATATCATCAAATAATATATTATCTATTATGAAACAATTATGTGATAATAAGGCGATTCTTGAACTTATGGATAATATTCGTAAGGCTGAAAGAGAAGTAAGAAACTTGGCAGCTCATGAAATAATGGGTGTAACATATCAGTGGATATTAAAAAAGACAAGCTTTACCCCGGAAGCAATTATGGATATGTTGTTTAAATATGCGGAGTGTGCAGGACTTAAAATATCAGAACATGAAAGATTAATTTATAACGAAATGAATCACAATTTGATTGATATGTTATAACACTTCTGCAAAAAACTTATCAAAAATAAAAAGTTTTTGCACTAACAATACAAAAAGTCTTGAAAAAATAAAAATTCTTGCATATAATATAATCAGGTGGTGATTATATGATACAAAGACAGGATTATTTTGATAAGCTCTTGGGCTACAAGGATAAGAAGATTATAAAGGTTGTTACCGGAGTCCGCAGATGTGGCAAGTCAACGTTGTTGAAGATGTTTCAGGAGTATCTTCTGAGTCATGATATTGATGAAGAGCAGATTATAGCGATTAACTTTGAGGATTTTGAATTTGTAGATTTGCATGATGCTAAGTCGTTGTATAGTTATATTAAAGAACGTTTGAACAAGAATAGGATGACGTATATTTTTTTGGATGAGATACAGAGTGTCAAGGAATTTCAAAAAGTTATTGACAGCCTTTTCTTAAAGGATAATGTAGATATTTATATAACCGGTTCAAATGCGTATATGTTATCAGGAGAGTTAGCAACCTTGCTTTCAGGCAGATATGTTACAATTGATATGCTTCCGTTTTCATTTAGTGAGTATGTTGAAGCGAAGAATTTTGTGGACGTGCAGGAAGCTTATAGGTCATATATTGAGGAGTCTGCATTTCCTTTTGCAATCAATCTTGAAAAAGGTCAGATTGAAGAGTATTTGAAGAGTATTTATGACACAATTGTAGTCAAGGATATTATTACGAGAAGAAGCATTTCGGATAATATGATGCTCCAAAGCGTTCTTCGTTTTATTATGGACAATATAGGCAGCCTGCTTTCAACCAAGAAGATAAGCGATACTATGACATCCAACGGAAGGGCGATAAATGTCAGGACCGTTGAATCGTATATTTCTTCATTTATGGAGTCTTTTATTATATATCAGGCAAAGAGGTATGATATAAAGGGTAAGGAGTATTTAAAGACGCTCGAAAAATACTATGTAGTTGATATAGGTCTTAGAAACGCACTGCTTGGAAATGCAGGTGCAGACGTAGGGCATACGCTCGAAAATATTATATACTTAGAGCTGTTGCGCCGTGGCTATCAGGTCAATGTCGGCAAGATTGATGATGTTGAGGTTGATTTTGTTGCAAGAGACTCAAGAGGCAAGAAGTATATTCAGGTCGCAGCGACAGTCAGGGATGAAAGGACATTAGAACGTGAATTGCGTCCGTTAGAAAAAATACGTGATAATTACCCAAAATGCATTATCACATTGGATATGGATCCTGAAGCAGATTATGAAGGCATCAGAAAGATTAATGCATTGGACTATTTACTGCATAAGACTGATATTTAACCATTTAGTGCTTTATAATTATTTAGATAAAAAGATTGAGCCTCAAAAGATATTTGCTTTTTGAGGCTCAAAGCGTCTGTTGCCGCTTTGAAAAGATGAATACATGGCTGATTTAAGTGTTTTTTTGATGTAATTGAACATTTTTATCGGCAAAAAAACAAAATAAAAAATTATAATCATAGTCGGAATTTTGCCGATAACGGCAAAGAATATGTGTCATATTGATAATTTAATAAGCCTTTACACCATCTAAAAATGCCCTTATAATATACATATAATATTTGTATAAGGGCGGTGATTATATTCCTGTAGAGTACACACTTACATCAGAGATAATGGCGAATATCAGAGAGATAGAGAAGCAGAAAAGTACTGAGATGGATGAATTAGAGAAGTTATTATGTAAATAAATTGCATAGAGGAGAGAAAAAATGATTAATGATAAAGTGCAATTATTTGAAAATCAGCCAATCAGAACCGCATGGGTAGAAGATGAAGAAGAGTGGTATTTTTCAATTGTGGATGCGGTTGGTGTACTGACGGAACAACAGGATTTTACAAAGGCGAGAAAGTATTGGAATAAGTTAAAACAGCGGCTAAATGAAGAGGGCAGTCAAGTGGTGACAAATTGTCACCAGTTGAAAATGACAGCGCAAGACGGCAAAAAAAGATTGACAGATGTAGCAAATACTGAGCAATTGCTAAGGATTATTCAATCTATCCCGTCAAAAAAGGCAGAGCCTTTTAAGTTGTGGCTCGCACAGACCGGGCGTGAGAGAATAGAGGAGATAATTGATCCTGAACTTACTATAGAAAGAGCATTGGAAACTTATCTGAAAAAGGGTTATTCCCGAGAATGGATTAACCAGCGTTTACAGGCAATTCAGGTCAGAAAAGAGCTAACTGATGAGTGGGATAGACATGGCGTGAAAAAAGGAATTGAGTATGCCATGCTCACTGATGAAATAACAAAAGCATGGTCGGGGATGACAACAAGGCAGTATAAAAATTATAAAGGACTAAAAAAAGAAAACCTGCGGGATAATATGTCTACATTGGAATTAGTGTTAAATATGCTTGCAGAAGCGACAACGACAGAAATTTCAAAACAGAGGCAGCCGGAAACGTTTGAAGAGAATCGAAAGGTTGCAGGCGAGGGTGGCGCTGCAGCCGGAGAAGCCAGGGCTGCTGTTGAGAAAAGAACAGGAAAACCTGTAATAACAGATAAAAATGCGGCACAGCTGCAAAATCTTGTGACAGAAATTATTGAAACAGAGATTATTGATAACGAATAAACACCGATAATATATAAATTATTTTTAATGAGGGAGAAATCATGTTACTAGCCATTGTTTCAGCTCCATGCAGGGTCTTTTAGGATAGGGCGGCATGGAGTAATATCATACTGAGTAAGCCACTGGACGAGGCTTGCTTTGGTTACTATCCTTAAGACTTTGCAAATTAATCAAAGGCGGAGCCGTTGCGGGTTTAATGACTGCAGCCGGTTCGGATTTATTATTTTGAATATTAAGGAGCAAAGTCTATGAATAATTTTAAACAGACAATATATGAGATGCATGCATTTTTGCTGCTTTGGCTGACGCAGTCCTTTTCGGGGCTGGGGAGCTCGATGACGAGCTATGCGCTTGTTATTTGGTCGTATTCGCAGAGGGGCTCGGCGCTGATGACATCGATGCTTATGATTTGTTCTTACGCGCCTTATGTCATTTTCAGCATATTTGCGGGAGCGCTTAGCGACCGCTGGGACAAGAAGAGGACGATGCTGGCGTGTGATACGATTGCGGCGTTTACGACGGTGATTACCCTGGTGCTGATGAGGGGCGGTATGCTTAGAATCTGGCATTTGTACATTATTAATGCGGTAAACGGGCTTATGAATACGGTTCAGCAGCCGGCGTCGGAGGTGGCGGTAACGCGCATTGTGCCGAAGAAGCATTATCAGAGGGTCGGAGGTATGTATTCGTTTACGACCTCGCTTAATTCGGTCCTGTCGCCGTTAATTGCAACTGCGATTTTAGGACTGTTGGGCATAGAAGCCGTGATTTGCGTTGATTTGATAACATTTTCGGTGGCGTTTCTGACGCTTGCGTTTGCAATCAGAATACCGGATGTGCATCAGGAGATTAAGAAAGAGGAGAGCCTGATGGCATCGGTAAAGCAGGGGCTTGAATACCTTAAGCGGGAGCGCGGGATTCTTGATTTGATACTGTTTCTGGCGGCGATTAATCTGGTGGCTTCAACGTATGATGCGGCGTTTCCGGCGATGATTCTTTCAAGAGACGGTGGAAGCGAGCAGGTGCTTGGAATCGTCAATGCGGTGATTGGAGTTGCGACGATTATCGGAAGTGTTGCGGCGACACTGTTTAAAGCGCCAAAGAGCAGGGTTCGGGTTATCTGCAACAGCCTGCTGCTTTCAATGAGTACTGAGAATTTCCTGCTTGCGTTTGGAAGGACTCCGCTTGTGTGGTGCATAGGAGGCTTTTTGGGCTGGATTGCAATACCTCTTATGAATACTAATCTGGGGGCGATACTCAGGCTGCAAATACCGGACAAGATGCAGGGAAGGGTGTATGCCGTGCGTAATTCGCTGCAGTTTTTTACGATTCCGATAGGCGCATTTTTAGGAGGCTTTCTTGTGGATTATGTGTTTGAGCCTGTTATGGCGCGTCAGGACGGCGGCAGTATTCTTGTGCGTGCGTTTGGAGAGGGCAAGGGCTCAGGTGCTGCGTTTTTATTCTTTGTGCTGGCATTTGCGGGCATCGGCGTATGCCTGTATTTCAGGCATGACAAATATATCTGGAGGCTTGAAGAAAAATAATTCGCTGCAGCAAAAGTGCAGAGCATTATGACAAATGCATTCTGAGGCTTGAATAAAGATAAAATATTATGGATATAGGAGACAATATGAAAAGTAAAGGAATATCAGGAAGCTGCGAGATGTGCGTATATTATGAATATGATGAGGATTATGAGTGCTATACATGCAGCACGAATCTTGACGAGGACGAGATGGCGCGGTTTATGCAGGACACTTTTTATAATTGTCCGTATTTCCAGCTTAACGATGAGTACAGGATAGTGAGAAAGCAGATGTGATATTTGCATAAAAGCAGTCCCGGAGGCAAAAAAACAGGCTTCCGGGATTTTTGTGTCTTTTAATGTTTAAAGACTGCATTAACAGATGTAACCGTTTATGCAGTCTTATATTGATTTTTATGTCTGCTGATTTAGTATAAATGCTTATGAGGCTTATATGTTTTACAGCTTTACCTTAAACCACAGCAGTATATATTTAAAAAGATTTAATTCTTTTTTCGCACGGGCGAGAAACTCTATCAGATAGATGTCATATTTGAATACATGGTCGTTTGTGACTTCTGCATTGCCGTAGCGGATTTCCTCAAACATAGGGACTGCCTCATCAAGGAACGGCGCGTAATTGCGGCATGCATCGGCGTTGTTGGTGTAGAACTCGGAGAGAGTTTCGCTGTTTTCAATGCGTATGCCGAATCTGCCGAGGATGATGAGAAGCTTCTCCATGTTGTGAATTATTTTGTCACGGTTTGAAAGGCGTAAATAACGCCTTTGAGCACGTTTAAGCAGAAGCTTTATTACAAGCAGGGTGCAAAGCGGCAGCAGCAGGATTGCAAGTATGATTGAGCCTGCTATGATGAATGGCTTGTAGTCCTTGAATTTTAAATCGAACTCGGAAAGCTCAGGGATTACATCGGTGTCAATGTTGTAGTGGTCGCCCGAATTTGCTTCAACGGTCGGTTCCGGAGGAACAAAGCTGCTTTGGTTTTCAGGAGCAGCCTGCGATTCATCGGTGTATTTTGTGTAGTTCCAAGGAGTATATCGCTCTGTTGCATATGAAGGGGTCGGTTCAAATGGAATCCAGCCGACGCCGCGGAAGTATACCTCGCACCATGCATGGGCGTTTTTTGAGGATACTTCTACTTCAGTCTGCGAGATAGCAGGCACACAGAAGCCCTGCACGTATCTTGCGGGGAGTCCGAGATATCTTGCCATGAGCGTGAATGCAGTCGCAAAGTATGTGCAGTAGCCTTCCTTTGAGTCAAGTAAAAAGCGCTCCATAAAGTTTTTGTCCGAAGGCGTGATTGTCGGATTAGTTGTGTAGGTGTACTGCGAGAGCGTGTATTCCAAAGCCTTCAGCTTGTCGATATCATTGGAATAACCGGCGGTTATCGCGTCAATGTAGTCAGTGACGGGCTTGCTAAGCTCAGGTGTCTGCAGGTATGTATCGTAAATATGTGTTGAATATTCAAGCAGAATATTATCCAGATCATCAACCGTCTGGTCATTTGTAAAGCTGTATTTCATACGTCCCTTGAAAAATGCGTTGTAGGAATCGTAGTATCCATAAGGGAGCGTCATGGTTTCTGCAAGGATAAAGTCGTATACAATCGGGTCGTCAAGGTTAATCTGAGAGTAAACCAGATGGTAATTGGTTTTATCACCATGTTTTCTGCTGAACTTAAAATCGTCATTTTTGTAGGCCGTTTCGTATTCGCCTGTATCAATTGATTTTGTTTTCAGCGGGTAAAAAATGCAGTCTGTAAAAAATTTGTTAAATGTAATATCAAGCTCAATTGGCTTGAGTATTGCTGCTATGGACCTTTTAGAGTCGGAGCTGTGATAACGGACTGCGGCATAGGCGGTTTCGTAGTAGTCAATGCCGTACTGAGGCGGAACAACCTTTGGAGGTTGCGATATTATCAGGCTTGGCTCATAGATGGATGAGTCCTCAATACTGTCCTGAGTGTATTCCTGCGGAGTGTAACCTGCCGTGGAAATCCATTCACGTCCGTCAAAGGTGTCGAAAACATTTCCTATAAGATATATGTTGGTCAGGGAAGGGGATGACATCTTTATGTTCATAACTGTCTGCTCTTCCTGTGAAATGCTGTCGTAAAGGAAGCCTTTTTTGTTGTAGCCTGAAAAAGACATAGAGTATCCGGTACTGCCGAATTCGGTATAAATACCAAGACTGTTAAGTATTTTTTCTATGCCGCCTGCTATATCAATGTTAATCGGTTTGTCCTTGACCGGAATAGCCAGCAGCAGAAGAAATATGATTAATATTGACGGAAGCAGGCTTATGACCTTTTTCTGGGCGGCAGCATACCCTTCCTTATTCTTTGAAAAGTGCATGTGTGAGAATGCCGTCAGTACCACTAAAAAGTATAAAAATACGAATATTATTGAGCGCTTGTAAAAGAATATGCCGTTTATAAGCATGCTGACATACATTAAAAATATCAAAATTGCAAAAAGCACCTGAAGCTTAAACGAGCGCGCCAGCAGCTTTGCAAAAAGGCAGAATATTATGCTTATTGCGATTATTAAAATTATAGAATATTCATTTACCGGTGCTTCTTCCTCGTTAAAGCCGCCGCCTGAGGACAGCCAGTCATAAAAAACGTTCATGTAAGTTCCAAATGATCTTATGCCGGTGAACTTTATTAAAATTGTGGCATATATAATCGGAACAGCAATATATAAAGGCTTGTAGTCTATGAATTCAAGTATTATAAATATAAAACAGCATGCAGCAGCAGCCAAAAGAGTTTGAGAGTATGTAATCGTTAAGGAAAGCTGACTGTAGGAGAATGATGCTGCCACAAGGCATACAATGAGCATGAGCAGAGAAGTATATATTTTATTGTAGCTTTTTTCGCTCATTACAGCACCTCCCTTATATCCTGCAGAGGATTGATGTAAGTGATATTGACAGCCTGCAGATGCTTTTGCTGCCACTTTTCGGTTATGGCATATATGTTTGTCCTGATGCCGCGCCGGCTGAGACGGCTTGCGTATTCTGATACACCGTCATTTATTTCGCTTGTGATTAACAGTACTATTGACGAATTTATAATACTCTCGTCTATGATATCTATATTTTCGAGGAAGTTGTAGCCTACCGGTTCAAAATACAGTCTGCTGAACTTTTCGTAGAACAGGTCGAAGTCTGTAACACTTTTTACAACACCTGTTACCAGCGAATATTTATGACTGCCTAGATTTTGAAAGTAATATGTGCAGATATCGGTATCCTTTGTGCTGAAATATCTGACAAGCGCAATCGCTGTTTCAAGTACCTTGTTTTCGTAGCACAGACGTTGCTCCTCTGTGCCGGAAATAGTACCGGTGTCAACGATTACAGAGATTTTTCTGTTGCGTATACCGGTATAAAGCCTTGTTTTTAGGGAACGTTCCCTTGCTGTTGCTTTCCAGTTTATGCGGTTTAACGGGTCCCCGCTCATGTAATCTCTTACGGGAACGTCGATTTCGTCCTTCATAAACGCTGTATCATCCTCCTGTACCGACTCAAATTCAGGGATAGATTTTAATTGCTCCAAAAAGACGATTTGGGGCATAACAAAAACAAGCAGCTTGTTTTTAACATTAAATGGAACACAGAAAAAATTCAGAAAGTCACGTATCTTAATAGAAGTAACGCCTATCTGACAGCTGCCGCGGTATTTGCATATTATTGATGTGTTTTTGTTAATGGTTTCGCCCGGGGCAAGATTGTAGAAGCTTGTCCTTGACAGGCTTTGGATATCACAGTGCTTGTCGGCAATGTTCAACTGCACATTGTAATATGGCGTGTATGCCGCAAGATTTTTAAGCTCAAATGAATACTGCTCAGGTACGCCTGCAATCATTGTTTTAGAATCGGTTTTTTGTTCAAAGGATATATTCCTATATTGTCTGAATATATAAATAAGGCAGACTATAGGAAGTATAAGCAGGAAATACAGCATACAAAAGCTTAACGCGCCGCTAAAGTATGTGGCTGCTCCAAATGAAAGCAGGAGCAGTATAAACCATATAATTGTATACTTGCTCATGGATACCTCCGGTTATCTTATTACTGGAATGGAAAGGTCGGTCATTATATTTCTGATAATGACATCAGCGGTTATCTTCTTGACCTTTGCTTCGGAGGTCATGACAAGTCTGTGTGAGAGTACCGGAGTCACGACTCTTTTTACGTCATCAGGCTTTACAAAGCTGCGTCCCTGCATAAATGCGTATGCCTGTGAGGCGCGGATTACCGCCAGAACGGCACGAGGGCTTGCACCTATTGAAATCTTCTGATTGGTACGTGTATTATCTGCGATATTAATTATATAAGAAATGATGTCCTCGTGGATGGTTACTTCCTTTACAAGGCTTTGGAGCCTTGAAATGTCCTCTCCTGTGCATACAGGGTTAAGCTCCGCGGTAGTCATGTTATTTAAAAATATTGATGCCAGCTTAAGTTCATCTGCCTTGTCAGGGTAGCCAAGCGACAGCTTCATGAAGAAACGGTCAAGCTGAGCCTCAGGAAGAGGATATGTGCCTAAGAATTCTATAGGGTTCTGGGTTGCAATTACCATAAACGGCTGCGGCAGTGTATGAATCTCTCCGTCTACAGTCACCTGACCCTCTGCCATCGCCTCTAAAAGACTGGACTGTGTCTTTGGAGAGGTTCTGTTAATCTCGTCAGCAAGAAGCACATGCTTCATGACTGCGCCTTCCCTGTATTCAAACCTTCCGCTCTGCATATTATAAATAGAAACGCCGGTAATGTCGCTCGGAAGCGTATCCGGCGTGAACTGGATTCGTCCGAAGCTTAAGTCAATAACCTTTGCGAGTGCCTTTGCAAGCGTAGTCTTTCCGACGCCCGGCACATCCTCAAGCAGAATGTGTCCGCCTGATAAAAGGCATATTAAAATGTTGTCAATGAGTTCCTCCTTGCCTACAAAGGCTGAACCGATTTCACTCTTTATATTTTCAAGTAAAGTTAAGTTATCCATATTTTCCATCCTATCCTCCGTCTGCAGCATGTACGGCACAGACATTATATTTCTGTGCTGCGTTTTGCAGTTTTTTTTCGCCATACATGGCGCAGTATTATTTAAATCGATTATCTGACCGTCAGGGCTTAAAAAATATTTTTGGTTCTGCGGTAATAAATCATCTTAGACAATAGTATAATATATTTTTATAAATTTGACAATTTATTTTTGCTTTTTAATATTTTTTTTATAAAATTCAAAGATAATAGTTATAAAATGTGTTGACAAAGTGTTTACCAGGTGTTATTCTGTATTCAGATGTTAGCACTCTTATCAATCGAGTGCTAACAATTAAAAGCAGAAGGGAGTGAGCTGATGGAACTGGACGAGAGAAAGGAAAAAATCCTTTACGCAATTATACGTAATTATCAGGAGACCGGTGAACCGGTAGGCTCACGAACCATTTCAAAGTATTCTGATTTGAATTTAAGCTCTGCGACGATACGTAATGAGATGTCAGACCTTGAGGAGATGGGACTTATAGTCCAGCCTCATACATCGGCAGGAAGAATTCCTACAGATAAGGGCTACAGGCTTTACGTTGACAAGATGATGTTAAAGAACGACATTGTACCTGCGGGAACGGATGATTTTATATTGCAGAAGGTTGACAGAATGGAGCTGATGCTTAAGCAGATGGCAAAGCTTTTGGCGGTCAATACGAATTATGCGACTATGATTTCGGCACCGAGATACGGCAGAACGAAGCTTAAGTTCATACAGCTGTCACAGATGGATGAAAACAGGCTGCTGGCGGTAATCGTTGCCGAGGGCAATATCATTAAGAATACTGTTATAGATGTTGAAGAGAAGCTTACGTCAGAGGATATTCTTTCACTGAACCTGCTGCTCAATACCAATCTCAACGGACTGACAGTTGATGAGATAAGCCTTGGTATTATTTCAAAGATAAAGTCACAGGCCGGCGAGCATACCGATATTATCGGCAAGGTACTTGATGCCATAGCCGAGGCGATATCAGAGGAAGAGGAGCTTAAGGTATATACCAGCGGAACTACAAATATTTTTAAATATCCTGAGCTTTCGGACGGCAGCCGCGCCAGCAAGATTATCAATGCACTTGAGGAAAAGCAGCAGCTTACTAATCTTCTGATTGACAGCTCGCTTGATGAGGATAACAAGGGCATTCAGGTGTATATCGGTGATGAGACGCCTATTCAGAATATGAAGGACTGCAGCGTTGTTACTGCAACCTATGAGCTTGCGGACGGACTTAAGGGTACGATTGGTATCGTGGGTCCGAAGCGTATGAATTATGAGAAGGTTGTAGGCACATTAAACAAGCTGAAGGAAAACCTGGATGATATGTTCAGCAAGGAAGACGAGCACAATGAATAATGAATGTATATGATTTTATTTTTGCATAAGCGAAGATAATCATATCAGATAGAAAGGTGGTATATGATGGCTGACAAGGAAAAAGACATCGTAAATGAAGAGCTTGAAGAGGAGACGGCAGAAGAGGTGCTTGAGGGCGAAGTCGTAGAGGAGGAAGCTGAGGAGACTTTAGAGGACGCAGAGCCTGAGAAGTGCGAAGAGGAGACCTCTGAAACAGAAGAAGGAGAGGAAAAGCCGAAGAAGCCGTTTTTTAAGAAGAAGGACAAAAAAGACAAGAGGGATGAGCAGATTGAGGAGCTTACTGACAGAGTAAAGCGTCAGATGGCTGAGTTTGACAATTTCAGAAAGAGAACAGAGCGCGAGAAGGCGGCGATGTTTGAGGTCGGAGCAAAGAGTGTTATCGAGAAGATTCTTCCGGTGGTAGATAATTTTGAAAGAGGCATGGCAAGCCTTTCCGAGGAGGAGCTTGAGGCACCGTTTGCACAGGGCATGGATAAGATTTATAAGCAGCTTATTACGACCCTTGAAGGACTTGACGTGAAGCCTATTGAGGCTGTCGGTAAGGAATTTGACCCTGAATTCCACAATGCGGTGATGCATATAGATGATGATAATTACGATGCGAATATCGTGGTTGAGGAGTTCCAGAAGGGTTATATGTATCGTGACAGCGTTGTGCGTCACAGTATGGTTAAGGTAGCTAACTAGAGTATTACGATAGTTTGATAATATATATTCAGGAGGAATTAATTATGAGTAAGATAATCGGTATTGATTTAGGAACAACAAATTCATGCGTAGCAGTAATGGAGGGCGGAAAGCCGGTTGTTATTGCAAACACAGAGGGCGTTCGTACAACACCTTCAGTAGTAGCATTTACAAAGACAGGTGAGAGACTTGTCGGCGAGCCTGCAAAGCGTCAGGCAGTAACAAACTCTGAGAAGACTATTTCTTCTATCAAGAGACACATGGGAACAGACTATAAGGTAACAATCGATGACAAGAGATATTCACCACAGGAGATTTCAGCTATGATTCTTCAGAAGCTTAAGGCAGATGCTGAGAGCTATTTAGGTGAGACTGTTAAGGAAGCTGTTATCACAGTTCCTGCATATTTCAATGATGCCCAGAGACAGGCAACAAAGGATGCCGGTAAGATTGCAGGCCTTGATGTAAAGCGTATTATCAATGAGCCTACGGCAGCAGCACTTGCTTACGGCCTTGATAATGAGAAGGAGCAGAAGATTCTTGTATACGACCTTGGCGGCGGTACATTCGATGTTTCTATCATTGATATAGGTGACGGCGTTATCGAGGTTCTTGCAACAAACGGTGATACACACCTTGGCGGTGATGATTTTGACCAGGTGCTTACAAACTACATGCTTTCAGATTTCAAGAACAAGGAAGGCGTAGACTTATCAAATGATAAGATGGCTCTTCAGAGATTCAAGGAAGCTGCAGAGAAGGCTAAGAAGGAGCTTTCAAGCGCAACAACAACAAATATTAACCTTCCGTTCATTACAGCAACAAGCGAGGGACCAAAGCATTTTGATATGAACCTTACAAGAGCTAAGTTCAACGAGCTTACCTACAATCTTGTAGAGAGAACAGTTGTGCCTGTACAGAATGCTCTTAAGGATGCAGGTCTTACGGCAGCAGATATTGACAAGGTTCTCTTAGTTGGTGGTTCAACACGTATTCCTGCAGTACAGGATAAGGTAAGACAGCTTACAGGCAAGGAGCCTAACAAGAGCCTTAACCCTGATGAGTGCGTTGCAATCGGTGCTTCTATCCAGGGCGGTAAGCTTGCAGGAGATGCAGGTGCAGGCGATATCCTTCTTCTTGATGTTACACCGCTTTCACTTTCAATCGAGACAATGGGCGGTATCGCAACAAGACTTATTGAGAGAAATACAACTATCCCTACAAGAAAGAGCCAGGTATTCTCAACAGCTGCAGATAACCAGACAGCAGTTGATATCAATGTTCTTCAGGGTGAGAGACAGTTTGCAAGGGACAACAAGAGTCTTGGACAGTTCAGACTTGACGGAATTCCACCTGCAAGAAGAGGCGTTCCGCAGATTGAGGTTACATTTGATATTGATGCAAACGGTATCGTAAATGTATCTGCAAAGGATCTTGGAACAGGCAAGGAGCAGCACATCACAATTACAGCAGGTTCAAATATGTCAGATTCTGATATCGAAAAGGCTGTAAAGGAGGCTGCTGAGTACGAGGCACAGGATAAGAAGCGTAAGGAAGGCATTGACGCACGTAACGAGGCTGACAGCATTGTTATGCAGGTTGAGAATGCGCTTAAGGACGCAGGCGACAAGCTTGATGCTTCTGATAAGGCTGCAGTTGAGGCTGACCTTGCTTCACTTAAGGCAGTTGTTGATGCAACAGCAAATATGGAGATAAGCGATTCACAGGTTGATGAGCTTAAGGCGGGCAGAGAGAAGCTTTTAAACAGCGCACAGAAGCTTTTTGCAAAGATGTATGAGCAGCAGAATCCGGGTGCAGGCGCAGGCTATGGAGCAGGCCCTGACATGAACTACGGAGCAGGTGCAGGTCCAAATTACGGAGCAGGCACAGGCAATGGTCCGGATGATGATGTGGTAGATGCAGATTACAGAGAGGTTTAAAATGACTTGAATCTGAAGCGGCATTTTATGCGGAATGATAAAGATTAAAATTATCCGATGCTTCCGGGATAATAGAGGCTTTAGTATTTAATAAGTTTATATAAAGTTTATTTGCAAATTTGCAAAATACACAGTATTATAACGTAGTGAACTGTCACTGACAGTTCACTACGTACGCTATTGCGAATTAGATTAAAGAGACTGACTTTAATTAGACAGTCTCTTTCAACGTAAAAAAATGAGTTGTATTTGGTAACAGAAAGGTGAACGAAATGGCAGAGAGCAAAAGAGATTATTATGAAGTCCTTGGAGTTCCTAAAACAGCGGACGATGCAGAGCTTAAAAGAGCATACAGAGTGCTGGCGAAAAAATATCATCCGGATACGAATCAGGGCAATGCAGAGGCTGAAGCAAAATTCAAAGAGGCTTCGGAGGCTTATGCCGTATTGAGTGACCCGGAGAAAAGAAGACAATATGACCAGTTCGGACACGCAGCCTTTGAACAGGGCGGCGGTTTTAACGGCGGAGGCTTTGATTTCACCGATATGGGTGATATTTTTGGAAGCTTTAGCGATATATTCGGCGATTTGTTCGGCGGTGGCAGAACAAGAAGCCAGAGCTACAATGGCCCTTCAAAGGGAGCAAATTTAAGAACGTCTGTTAGAATTAAGTTCGAAGAGGCGATTTTCGGCTGCGAGAAAGAAATTGAGATAAATTCAAAGGATGAGTGTATGACCTGTCACGGTACGGGTGCGAAGCCGGGCACACAGCCTGAGACCTGTACTAAGTGCGGCGGCAAGGGTCAGGTTGTATTTACACAGCAGACCATGTTCGGCATGGTGAGGAATGTGCAGCCGTGTTCAGAGTGCGGCGGCAAGGGCAAGATTATCAAGGATAAGTGCCCTGACTGCTATGGAACAGGCTACAAGACCTCCAGAAAGAAGATTAAGGTATCAATTCCTGCCGGTATTGACAACGGACAGAGTGTTCGTATCAGGGAAAAGGGCGAGCTTGGAGTAAATGGCGGCGCAAGAGGAGACCTTTTGGTAGAAGTTATCGTATCAAGCAGTCCGACATTTATGCGTGACGGCACAACAATCTATAGTGACGTATATATTCCGTTTACTACAGCAGCGCTCGGCAGAGAGATAAAGATTAAGACTGTAGACGGAGAAGTGGCATTTGACGTTAAGCCGGGCACACAGACAAATACCCGCATAAGACTTAAGGGCAAGGGCGTTCCTTCAATTCACAACAAGCAGATAAGAGGCGATCATTATGTAAATCTTATCGTAAAGGTGCCTGAGAAGCTTAATAAGGAGCAGAAGGAAGCGCTTATGAGATACCAGGAGCTTATGGAGGGCAAGCCGGGCGAGACCGTAAGCGAAGGCAAGAACGGAAAGAAAAAGGGCATATTTCAGGATTTAAAGGATAAATTCACAGATTAACTAAAAACATTCCCCCTAAAGCATATGATTGATATACCATTGTGCTTTAGGGGGATTTTGCATCTGATAGTTTTTATAAATGTTAAGTTGTTCTGGTTTGATACATAACAGTTATTATTTAATATAATAGTTTTTGGAGATGGCAAGAGAATATTTAGTTGAGTATTTTACATATTTGATTTAAAATGTTTTGTAGGACTTTTGAGTGTAGACAGGAAGGATGTATTTAATAAATTGTTAGGAGACCAGATATGGGCATAAATTTACCGGCAGCTTTTACTGAACGTATGAAGATTATGCTTAAAAATGAATATGATGAGTTTATAAAAAGCTATGAAGATACCAGTGTTCACGGCTTAAGAATAAATCCTTTGAAGACCGGCGGCGCAGATGCCGGCTTAACTGCTAAGGGACAGTCCGGCACAGATGAGGCTTCAGAGGATATTGTACAGGCACAGGCACTTACAGGGCTTTGCGGCGAGCAGACACTGGAGGCACTGGAAAGGCTTTGCGGCGGTCAGACACCGGAGGCACTGGAAAGACTTTGTGGCGGTCAGACACCAGAGGCACTGGAAAGGCTTTGCGGTGAGCAGATACCCTGGTGTGAAGAGGGATTTTATTATTCTGATGATGTGAGACCGGGCAAGCATCCATATCACGAGGCAGGAGTTTATTATATTCAGGAGCCGAGTGCTATGCTTGTGGGCTTGCTTGCGGATACGAAGCCGGGCGAGAGGGTGCTGGATTTGTGCGCAGCACCGGGAGGAAAGACAACGCATCTTGCCGGACAAATGAAGGGCAGGGGACTTCTGTGGTCGAACGAGATTCACCCGCAGAGGGCAAAGATACTGTCGCAGAATGTTGAGCGCATGGGCATTACAAACTGTATTGTTTCAAATGAACCGCCGGCAAGGCTTGCCGACAGGCTTAATGATTTCTTCGATAAAATCGTTGTGGACGCTCCGTGCTCCAGCGAGGGCATGTTCAGGAAAAATCCTGACGCCTGCGATGAATGGAGTCTTGAAAGTGTCAGGCTTTGCGCCGAAAGACAGCTTGAAATATTAGAAGAAGCGGACAGGATGCTAAGGTACGGCGGAACGCTGGTTTATTCCACCTGTACATTTTCGGCTGAGGAAAATGAGCAGGTGATAGAGCGCTTTTTGCAGACACATAGCGACTATTATATTCAGAGGGTGGAGCTTAAAGCCGCAAAAGATGTGTCCACATCAGTTTTTTATTCTGAATACATTGATTGTGAAGCAGGCAGAGCTTTAAAGGAATTGGCTGTTGCTGACGGACAGTCTGACGAGCCCGCTTATAATATTAAAAATGATAATGCAGGCATGCCGTCCTGTGGCAGACCGGAATGGTCTGACAGCGGCGAAAAGGAGCTTGAACATACATTCCGTATGTGGCCGCATCTGCTTAAGGGTGAAGGACATTTTGCAGCGGTCTTAAAAAAAGGAAAAGACTACACCGCAGATTTTAATATGAAAACGTCCGCCTGCAGCAGTTATTTAAAAGGTGATGTAAAAACATCTGCCTGCAGCAGTTATTTAAAAGGTGATGTAAAAACATCTGCCGGCAGCAGTTATTTAACCGGTGCTGATAATGATTTAGAACGTGTAAAGAAGCAAAAGCGCGGCAGGGCACAGGCAGCCGGAGCCGGTGCAAACAATCTTAAGGCTGCAACGGAGTTGTTTGAAGAATTTAAGGAAAAGTACCTGAACAAGGATATTTCGGGAAGCTTTACGCTGTTTGGCGACAACCTTTATATAGTGCCTGAACAGATGCCGGATATTTCGGGCATGAAAATATTAAGACCGGGGCTTCAGCTTGGAACAATTAAAAAGAACCGCTTCGAGCCTTCACATGCGCTTGCATTGTCGCTTAGAGGTACAGAAGCGAGGAATACAATTAATATTTCGTCAGAGAATGACAGAGTGTATGCGTATCTTCGGGGAGAAAGCATAGAGGCGGAGAATTTGGAGGGCTGGACTCTGGTATGCGTTGACGGATATTCGCTTGGCTGGGGCAAAGCCAGTCAGAATGTTTTGAAAAATCATTACCCTAAGGGGCTGCGATGGAACTGAAAGGAGTAAATCTATTATGAAATGGAACCGTTTTACGATTGATACAACAACAGAGGCTGTGGATTTAATCAGCGCAATGCTTGATGAGATAGGTATTGAGGGCATTGAAATTGAGGACAATGTGCCGCTTACCGAGGAGGACACAAAGGGCATGTTTATTGACATTTTGCCGGAGCTGCCGCCGGATGAGGGCAAGGCTAAGGTGTCATTTTACCTTGATACGGACATTGATGCGGACGAGACTCTGGAAAAGGTGCGTGAGGGACTCGACGAGCTGAGATTCTTTGCAAATGTCGGCAGTGGTGAAATCATTGAGTCACAGACTGAGGACAAGGACTGGATAAACAACTGGAAGGAATATTTCAAGCCATTTACGGTTGATGACATTTTAATAAAGCCTACGTGGGAAGAGATTCCGAAGGAGCATGCGGATAAGCTTTTGATAGAAATTGACCCGGGCATAGCCTTTGGAACCGGCACACACGAGACCACCCAGCTTTGCATACGTCAGATAAGAAAGTATGTAAAGGACGGCGACAAGGTGCTTGATGTCGGTACCGGCAGCGGTATTCTTGCGATTGCGGCGCTTAAGCTTGGTGCCTCGTTTGCACTCGGCACTGATTTAGACGAAAATGCAATAACTGCTGCATTAGAGAACGCCGAAAGAAACGGCATATCGCAGGCTCAATTCCCTGTAATCTGCGGCAACATCATAGATGATACCGAGGTTCAGAAGCGTGCAGGCTTTGAGTGCTACGACATTGTGGTTGCAAATATTCTTGCCCCTGTAATCATTATGATTCAGGCTGAGATTGCAAAGCACATGAAGCCGGGGGCATATTTAATCACGTCCGGAATTATTGACACATGGGAGCAGCGCGTAAAGGATGCATTTGCCGGGAACGACGAGTTTGAGTATGTCGAGACGACCTATCAGGGCGAGTGGGTGTCGATTACGTATAAAAAAATTAATGACGACAAAACATAAGGTGTTTTTGTGAGATAAGTAGTCTGGAATAGAATAATGTGACTTTTGTCAAACTATGTATAGGGGGTATATATGTCTAATATTATGAATATCGATGATAAATATAAAGATTGGTTAACACAGACTAAAGAGTTATATCGTAAATTTCAGATAAAAGCGTCTGTTTCTGTGAATCATGAAATGTTGACTTTCTTTTATGGTTTAGGTCGTGATTTAAATGATTTAAAAAAGAATTATGAATGGGGAACACATTTTTATTTGCAAGTTAGTAAAGATTTGAAGAATACGCTTCCAGATGTAAAATCATTTTCTCCTAGAAATTTATTGTATATGGATCAATTTTATCGTTTATATCCTGAACTTACAATTACGCATCAAGTTGATGCTCAAACAGGTGATCAAATCACGCATCAAGCTGATGCTCAATTAGCAGATATAGTTTTTGCAATTCCATGGGGCCATCATAAGTTGATTATGGATAAATGCAAAGATGATCAGAGCAAGGCGCTATTCTTTGTACGTAAGACATTAGAAAACAACTGGTCCCGTGCGGTATTGCTTAATTTTCTTGGAACAAACCTCTACGAGAGGCAGGGAAAAGCAATATCTAATTTTAAAAAGACACTGCCGACTCCACAAAGCGACCTTGCCCAAGAAATGACCAAGGATCCTTATAATTTTGATTTCCTTAGCATGACAGAAGGATATTACGAGAAGGAGCTGAAAAACGCTCTTATGAACAATATATCTCAGTTCTTATTGGAACTTGGTACGGGATTTGCCTTTGTGGGGCGTGAATATCGTTTGACAATAGGTGATACAGAGCAGTTTATTGATATGCTGTTTTATAATATTACCCTTCACTGCTATGTTGTGGTTGAAGTTAAGGTAAGAGCCTTTGAGCCTGGAGATATGGGGCAGATTGGTACTTATGTAGCCGCTGTTGATGGTATTCTCCGTAAGGAAGTGGACGCTCCTACGGTTGGATTGCTTGTATGTAAAAATAAAGACAATGTGTTGGCTCAGTATGCAGTAAATAGTTCTAATGCCCCTGTAGGAATATCAGAGTATGAGTTCTCAGAACTTATGCCAGAAAACTTCAAGGGAACGCTGCCGAGCATTGAGGATATTGAGCGAGAGTTGCAATAAACACTTGAGATTTTAATAATAATAAAGGAAAACCTAAAATTCAGTGAGAAGATTACAGAAAAGCATGTTTGATGTTGTAATTTAAAAATGCGCTAGGAAGGAGAAACTGCTTATATGTATATTAAAAACGCCAA
>JAFRXK010000058.1 GCA_017442865.1 Lachnospiraceae bacterium
CCTTTGAAAACACTGATTTTGCCCCGCCCTGATTTTATTTTTATTCTTCTGTCTTTCCTCCAAGCTTCTCCCACTTAAGGTACTCGCTTATAAACATATCAATGTTGCCATCCATCACACTTGATACGTTGCCGCTTTCTGCGCCTGTCCTATGGTCTTTTACCATTGTGTAAGGCTGCATGACATATGAGCGTATCTGGCTGCCCCAGCCGTTGTCCTTGATGTCGCCTCTGATATCGGAAAGCTTTGCCGCATTCTCCTGCTGCTTTAAAAGATAAAGCTTTGCCTTGAGCATCTGCATAGCCTTGTCCTTGTTCTGGAACTGTGAACGTTCATTCTGGCACTGTACAACGATATTCGTCGGAATATGCGTAATTCTTATAGCAGATGATGTCTTATTGATATGCTGACCGCCTGCGCCGCTTGAGCGGTAGGTGTCAATTCTCAAATCGTCGGGATTTATCTCGATATCAATATCGTCCTCAATATCCGGCATCACATCACATGACACAAATGAAGTCTGTCTCTTTCCCGCAGCATTAAAAGGTGAAATTCTTACAAGACGGTGAACTCCCTTCTCTGATTTAAGATATCCATACGCATTCACTCCGTTTATCTGAACCGTGACCGACTTGATACCTGCCTCGTCACCATCAAGATAATCAAGCACCTCCAGGGTATATCCCTTCTTTTCCGCCCACCTTGTATACATGCGGTAAAGCATGCTTGCCCAGTCGCAGGACTCTGTTCCTCCCGCACCCGCATGGAGCGTAAGAATCGCATTGTCCTTGTCATACTCGCCGTTCAGCAGCGTCGCAAGCCTCATCTCTTCAAGCTTCGTCTGGAACTCATCCATTGCCTCCTGAATCTCAGGCAGCACCGAGGCGTCATTTTCCTCGTAGCCCATGTCAATAAGTATCTGAATCTCCTCATACATGGTTTCAAGGCTGTTATACTCTTCTATGGTATCTTTGAGATTCTTAAGCTCCTGCATGATTTTTGTGGAACGCTCTGTATCATTCCAGAAATCAGGCTCTTCAAGATGTCTCTCCAATTCATCAACTCTCTTTGACTTACCGTCTAAGTCAAAGTGAATCCCTCACTTCCACTAATGGTTTTTCAAATGTCGATAATGTATACTTGAACTGGTCAAGTTCTACCATTTAGCTTCACCTCTTTCTTTTTGCATAATAATAGAAATACCTTGCAGGTTTCACCTTATGATTTTTTAATGTGCCAAAAAGGCACTTCCTCTTTTGCATTTTTTAATAATCATGTCAATGCTTGCATATGTTCCGATGTCACAAACTTTTTATATATTAAATAATTTTGCTCTGTAATAGAATTTTGTCATTTGAAATAGCTTTCATCCTATATCATCATTATTATCATCATTGCAATATGTTCATTATAGCATGCTTATTGAATAATGCAACTTTCTCTCAACAATGTCGAGAGAAAATATTTGTTTATCAGGATATTTCTGCATTCTCTTCTAATTGTAAAACTCGCACCATTGATGCGAGTTTTAGAGTTTAAGAAATTTTCCATTCCGTTTTCTGTGACTGGAATTTATCTGTAGAAATTATTGTCTTTGCCAGGAACACTTGTCTAATGTCTCAGCAAATTCAAATTTGTCTATCTTATTTCTGATATTACACAATCTTTGCGCCGTGGCACTGCTTGTATTTCTTTCCTGAACCGCATGGACAAGGGTCGTTCGGATAGACCTTCTTCGTTTCACGTCTCTTTGGCTCTCTTACAGCGGTATCATCCTTGTTTGTTCCCGTAACCTTTGCAACCTGCTCTCTCTCTACCTTCTGCTCTATACGAACATGATAAAGAAGACGTACCGTATCTTCCTTTACTGCCTCTGACATGGCGTCAAACATATCGTAGCCTGCCATTCTGTACTCGATAAGAGGGTCTCTCTGTCCGTATGACATAAGTCCGATTCCCTGACGCAGCTGCTCCATATCGTCAATATGTGACATCCACTTGTTATCAATAACCTTAAGGAGAATAACTCTCTCGATTTCTCTTATCTGCTCTGTATCGGCAAATTCAGCTTCCTTTTCCTCGTAAAGCTTAACTGCCTTTTCCTTGAGCTGCTGCTTAAGCTGGTTCTTTGAAATGCCTTCAGTCTCAATCTCCCCAAGTGTCTCAGGTGAGAATGGAATAATAGGCGTCAATATGCTGTTTAACTCGGCGAAGTCCACGCCCTCGCTGCCATGTGCCTCTGAGAATGTGCTGTCAACGCTGCCGTCAATGGTATCCTGAACCATCTTCATGACGTAATCCCGCATGCTTTCTCCGTCAAGCACTCTTCTACGATCCTTATAAATAAGCTCTCTCTGCTCATTCATAATCTGGTCATAATCAAGGAGTCTCTTTCTTATGCCGTAGTTGTTGCCCTCTATCTTCTTCTGTGCCTTCTCGATTGCGCCCGAAAGCATCTTATGCTCTATCTGTTGTCCATCCTCAATACCCAGCGCATTGAACATATTAAGCACTCTTTCAGAACCGAAAAGTCTCATTAAATCGTCCTCAAGTGAAATGTAGAATCTTGATTCACCCGGGTCTCCCTGACGACCTGAACGTCCTCTTAACTGGTTGTCGATACGTCTTGACTCATGACGCTCTGTACCGATAATCATAAGTCCGCCGGCCTTCTTTGCCTCTTCATCAAGCTTGATATCGGTACCACGGCCTGCCATGTTTGTTGCGATGGTTACTGCTCCGTGAAGACCTGCATCTGCAACGATTTCCGCCTCCATCTCATGGAACTTGGCATTGAGCACCTTGTGCGTGATGCCGCGCTTTCTGAGCATGCCGCTTAATTCCTCTGATGAATCAATATTTATAGTACCGACAAGTACAGGCTGCCCCTTTGCGTGAGCTTCCTGAACTGCATTTACAACAGCATTTAACTTCTCTCTCTTTGTCTTGTAAACTGCGTCCTCATGGTCAATTCTCATGACCGGCTTGTTTGTAGGAATCGCAATAACATCCATGCCGTAAATGTCCCTGAATTCCTTCTCCTCTGTAAGAGCAGTACCTGTCATACCTGCCTTCTTCTCAAATTTGTTGAAGAAGTTCTGGAATGTGATTGTCGCAAGGGTCTTGCTCTCACGCTTAACCTTTACGTGCTCCTTTGCCTCTATCGCCTGATGAAGGCCGTCTGAATATCTTCTTCCAGGCATAATACGTCCGGTAAACTCATCTACGATAAGCACCTGGTCGTCCTTAACAACATAATCCTGGTCTCTGAACATAAGGTAATTTGCTCGCAGGGCAAGTGTCATGTTGTGCTGGATTTCAAGGTTCTCGGCATCTGCAAGGTTGTCTATCTTGAAGAATTCCTCAACCTTTGCAATACCTCTCTCTGTAAGGTTTACAATCTTGTCCTTTTCATTTACAACGAAGTCACCGGTCTCAGTAATCTCTTCCTTCATAATGGCAGCCATCTTTGTCATCTCGCCGCTGGCCTCACCCTTTTCCAGTCTCTTTGCAAGCATATCGCAAAGCTCATAAAGCTTTGTTGACTTGCCGCTCTGTCCCGAAATAATAAGAGGTGTCCTTGCCTCATCAATAAGAATGGAATCGACCTCATCAACGATTGCATAATGCAGGTCTCTTAAAACGAGCTGCTCCTTATAGATGACCATGTTATCCCTAAGATAATCAAAACCTAATTCATTGTTGGTTACATAAGTAATATCACAGTTATATGCTTCACGTCTTTCATCATTTGTCATGCTGTTAAGTATGACGCCTACGCTAAGTCCGAGGAAGCGGTGTATCTGTCCCATCCACTCAGCATCACGCTTTGCAAGATAGTCATTTACAGTAACGACATGTACTCCCCTGCCCTCAAGCGCATTCAAATATGAAGGAAGTGTTGCTACAAGTGTCTTACCTTCACCTGTACGCATCTCGGCAATTCTGCCCTGATGTAGCACAATACCGCCGATAAGCTGAACCCTGAACGGCTCCATATTAAGAACTCTTCTTCCTGCCTCTCTTACAACGGCAAACGCCTCCGGCAGAATATCATCAAGAGTCTCTCCATCAGAAAGACGCTTTTTAAATTCATCTGTCTTCGCTCTCAACTCTTCATCGGATTTTGCCATCATCTCATCACGCATTGCTTCTATTTTATCAACTATAGGATAAATGCGCTTTAACTCATGTTCACTATGTGTTCCGAATATCTTTTCAACTAATTTCATATTACAAGTCTTTTCCTTTCACCCTTAAAGTAAAAACATCAGCATTTATTGTACCACATTAAATTCTCCAATTCAACTGCTTTACAATTCTTTAACTTTTTGTCCATAAAAAAATAATCTTTTTAACTCTTCTGACATTAATAAAAATTTGATATACAATTTATAAAATATTTTTTCGTATTAATTATATATCAGTTTATACATTTTGCACAAAGATATTTTTTTTGCTTTTATTAAATGTAGAACTTCAAAAGTTATCCACATTATCCACATTTGTTTTTCCACTTCAAAACATCATTTTTAAAGCCTTTTTTTCAGTTATGCACCGAGTTATCCACATTATCCACAAAGTTATCCTCACAAATATGATTAATTATTGTTATCATAAAGAAACATTTGTTTTGTTTAAGACTAACTAAATTTCATTTTTCGACTTTTTTTTTAATTAAATTCTTGACAAGGCATCGTATCAATTGTTCTCAAATAATGCATTTTTATGTTTTGTAATGTCGCACAATTTATTGTTTTTTAATTATTTTTACTTGATAATTTAAATTTATATGATATAATATTCTTATAAATCATTTTATTTTTCAAAAAAGGAGATGAGCTTATGAATTATATTATAAGTGGTAAGAATATTGATGTAACTGATGGGTTAAAGAATACGATTTACTCAGATTTTAAAAAGCTTGAAAAGTACTTTCCGGACGATACCGACATATTGGTAACCTTAAGTGTTCAGAAGGACAGACAGACAGCCGAGGCAACAATTCCTATCAAGGGCTCTGTTATCCGCTCAGAACAGACAAGCAGCGATATGTATGTATCCATTGACCTTGTGGCAGATGTTATCGAACGCCAGCTTAAGAAATACCGCAGTAAGCTCATAACCAGAAAGCAAAGCGCACAGTCCTTTAGTTCAGCTTTTATTGAAGCGGAAGCAGAAGAAGATTTCGACAATGACATTAAGATCGTTAAGGAAAAGAAGATTCTTATGAAGCCTATGACACCGGAGGATGCATGTCTTGAGATGGAGCTTTTGGGTCACAACTTCTATGTATTTACAAACGCTGATACTGACGAGATAAATGTTGTTTATAAGCGTAAGGGCAATACTTACGGATTGATAGAACCTGAATTTTAGACTTTTATCATAGTTTTTTCTCCTACGTACAAATAAAACCGCGGGGTCTCCTTTCGGAGCCCCACGGTTTTATTTGCATTACATACGAATGCTCCAAGGCACGCACAAGCGGCGAAGTGGCAGCTGACGCTGTGCCACTTCGCCGCAAGCGAGATTATATATTATCCGAGTAACGTAATTGCACAATATGGTGACGAGAAATTCATTGAAGTAATGCCTATACCGCGCTTTTCATTTATTGCATGAACTATCTGACCATTTCCTATATACATGGCAACATGGTATATTGTTGAGCCATTTGCATAGAATACCAGATCTCCCGGTCTTAAGTTTGCAATTGATACACGAGTTCCGCAATTTGCCTGAGCTCTTGATGAATGCGGAAGGCTTATGCCGAATTTTTTATATACTCCCATCACAAAGCCTGAACAATCACATCCATTTGTAAGGCTGGTACCTCCCCAAACATATGGATTGCCTATAAACTGCTTTGCATAAGCCACCACTGCGTCTCTTGTGGCTGTTGAAATGTTGTTCGCAGGCGCCGGGGCAGGTGCGGGTTCCGGGGCAGGCGTCGGTGCCGGGGCAGGTGTCTGCTGTTGTGCGGCTGCCTGACGGTCTCTTTCTGCCTGTGCGGCTGCCTGACGGTCTCTTTCTGCCTGTTCAGCCGCCTGACGGTCACGTTCTGCCTGTTCAGCCGCCTGTCTTTCTCTTTCAAGACGCTCTGCTTCAAGCCTCTCCTCTGCTTCTCTTGCCTCTCTTGCAAGTCTCTCTTCCTCAGCAATCCTTGCAGCCTCTTCCTCAAGGGAAATTGCAGTATCAAAATCTACATATACATCTATATACTCTGATTTTACATAGCCTGCAACCTCATTGCCTTCATCATCTTTTCCAAGAGTGATTTTTGTAAAATCAAAATCATCATCAAGTACCGAATATATTTCGCCTTCCCATAAGGAAGTAATAATATCGCTTTCTACACTCGGCTCTGTACGAAGTCTTAAGCCTCCTACATTGATTCTTCCGAATATCTTGCCAATCTCAGCGGCTCTCTGTTCAGCATCCTCGCCTGTCAGAAAATATTTTGATTTAATATATCCTGTAACGCTTCCCGATTCTATGTAATACCAGTTTCCATCCTCGCCATCGACGGTTTCAATAATTTTTGCCGCACAATCATTATATATCTTGCCAAGCTTCTCCGCCTCAGCTGACGGCTCGGATCTTACATTAACATATGATTCTGCGTCATCCAGATTGGTAACCGCAATATCAGCATATGGTGAAGGAGGAGTTTCCGGCTCTGTCTGCGCTTCTGTTGCCGCCTCAGTCTCTGCTTCAGCAAATGTCTCTGCAACAGCTTCTTCTGCCGCATTTTCAGCCTGCTGCGCTCTGCTAACGCTCTGTGATTCCGATGCCTTTTCACTCTCAAGCAGCTTGAAAATATCCACATCATCCCCCTGCAGCGCACCTACAAGTGCTCTCGCACTGTATTCATTGCTCTGCGGTTCGCTCTTTGACTCCTCTGACAGCTCCTGCGCCCTGTTTGCTACAGCAAGTATCCTCGAATTATCAGTATCACCGACAATAAGCGCTATCGCCAGAATTGTAATGCCTATAAGTCCTATTATCACCAATGGTGTCAGTCCATTGCCTGATATATTCTTCTTATAAAAGCGTTTTGTTTTTCTTAGAACTCTTCTCGTCTGCTTATATGTTTTTCTTAATAACTTATTCAAAACTATTTCTCCTCTTGCATACGCAAAGCATAAAACATTAACCGATAAATCCTATCCTGCGATTAAAACACACATTAACCTATAGGCTTAATCCGGCATTTAAAAACTTAACAGGGGACACCATCAAAAGTGTCCCCTACATAACATTCTAAAAATTAATCACCAATTACGTTAACACACTTAAGAACAGGTCTGTAGTCATATGGCTTAATAACAATTCCTGTATTCTCATCTGATGCATTGATAACCTTGCCATTACCTATGTACATTACCACGTGGCTGATTGAACTTCCATGTCCGTAGAAAATCAAATCGCCTGGTCTTAACTCGCCAACACTGATTGCTCTTCCGCATCTTGACTGTCCGCTTGATGAATGAGGAAGATTGATACCAAACTTTTTGTATACTGACATCGTCAATCCTGAACAGTCACATCCGTTTGTAAGGCTTGTACCGCCATATACGTATGGATTACCAACAAACTGCTTTGCATATGATACAACCGCATCTCTTGTTGCTGTTGTAACAGCTGCCGGAGCCGGTGCTGGAGCTGGTGCCGGTGTAGCTGCCGGTGCTGGGGTAGCTGCCGGTGCCGGTGTTGGAGCCGGTGCCGGTGTTGGAGCCGGTGCCGGTGTAGCTGCTGGTGCTGGGGTAGCTGCCGGTGCCGGTGTTGGAGCCGGTGTAGTTGCTGCCTTTTCTTCTTTCTTAGCAGCTTCTGCCGCCTGTGCTGCTCTTTCTGCTTCCTGTGCAGCCTTAAGTCTTTCCTCAGCCTCTTTAGCCTGTCTTATTCTCTCCTGCTCCTCTGCAATCTTTGCAGCCTCTTCTTCAAGAGAAATTGCTTTGTCAAATTTAACATCTACATCTATGTACTGTGCAGCTACATAACCTTCAATAGCTGTACCATTTGCTCCATCATCATCTCTTCCAAGAATAATCTTAACGAAGTCGCCTTCCTGTCCGAGTACCGAGTAAACCTCATCTTCATATAACTTTGTAATAACATCACTGTTTGTATTCGGCTCTGTACGGAGTCTTAAACCGCCAACCTTAACTCTTCCTAAAAGCTTGCCAATCTTGATTGCAATCTTCTCGGCCTCATCACCTGTAACAAAATAATCTGACTTGATGTAACCTGTTACGGAACCTGATGAAATATGATACCATGTGCCGTTCTCTCCGGCTACTGTCTCAAGAATAGTTGCCGCACAATTGTTATAAATCTTTCCTACTATCTCTCCGTCTGTTGATGCCTTATCACGGATATTAACATAACCATCCTCTGTACCAACCTGTGATACTGCTATATTCGCATATGGTGAAACATAAGCCTTTGTCGCAGCTTCTGTCTCTGCCTCTGTTGCCTTCTCTGTCTCGGCTTCTGTCGCAGCCTCTGTCTCCTTCTCTGTCTCAGCCTCGTCAAGTCCTAAATACTTTATAATATCGCTGTCCGCGTTATCATTTCCCTCAAAAAATTCATTCAATGTAACTGAAATACCTGCAACAGGAACGTCTGCCTTCATATTGAAATTTGCTTTAATTGCAGTTGCTCCTGCACTTACTATAATAACTGATGCGCATATTCCCCCAAGCGTCAAAACAGCTTTTCTTGTGTTCATCACAAAACTCCTCCAATAAATCATTACATGCTTAATACATTTGTTACGAAATTGTTAAATTTATTATAGCAACCTGATTTTGAATTGTCAACCTCTATAAATAAAAAAATCATAAAATGTTTTTATTTTTTGCAGTATCGGACAAGCATCTGTTTTTTTCGTGTTTTTTCTATTTTTTCTTAAAAATCCTGTGTTTTTCGATTTCAAAGCGTTTAAATATTGAGATTATTAATTTAAATTACAGCAATTGTGTGACAATTTATCATTTTAAAACACCCCATAAATTATTGTTTTTTTATTTTACAACAGTCTCTTCATTTGTTACAATTATATTAAAAATATTATAGGAGGCTTTACATATGAATGATACTGCAAATACCTTCGATATTGAAGCTTATATGTCTGCAGGCGTTGAAAATGTTATAAAAGGCATTATTAAAACCTCTTTTTTCTGTCCTGAACAGACTGCATTTATGGCAAAATTTGCTCTTGCGGCAAAAAAAGCGCAGGCTAAAAGACGCGAATACAATGATTCCGGCACACATATACCGCCGTTTCTTATTGCAAGCATAACAAGCGTGTGTAATCTGCACTGTGCAGGCTGCTATGCACGCTCCTTAAGCACCTGTACGGATGATGCGCCTGTATCGCAGCTGAGTGCCTCTGACTGGTCAGCAAATTTTAAAGAAGCCTCTGCACTCGGCATAAGCTTTATCCTGCTTGCGGGAGGCGAGCCGCTTGTAAGGAAGGATGTAATTGAGCAGGCGGCATTATTCCCTGATATTCTTTTCCCTATATTCACAAACGGTACGCTTCTTACCGATGAATATATGAAGCTTATAGACAGGCACCGAAACCTTATTCCTATATTAAGCATCGAGGGCGGACCTGAAAAGACCAATCTCAGAAGAGGCAGCGGAATATACGAATTTGTTTCAAATGCTATGAGCAATATGAAGAAAAAACACATTGCCTTCGGCGCATCAATTACCGTTACCTCTGAAAATCTTAAAGAGGTTATGTCGGATGATTTTATAAACGGACTTATGAAACAGGGCTGCAGGGCTGTAATATATGTGGAATATGTACCGGTTTCCGAGGAGACCATGCAGCTTGCTCCTGATGATTCCGACCGTGATTATTTCAACGGACGGCTTCTTGAAATACGTAAAAAATATGACGACACATTATTTATCGCATTTCCGGGAGATGAAAAGAATTCCGACGGCTGTCTTGCTGCCGGACGGGGTTTCTTCCATATTAACTCAACCGGCGGTGCAGAGCCATGTCCGTTCTCGCCTTATTCGGATATTAACATTAAGAATACATCCCTGCTTGACGCCATTAACTCAAAGCTGTTTACGGCTCTGCGCGACGGTGATATACTTAAGGAAGACCACAAGGGCGGCTGCGTTTTGTTTGAGCGTCGGCAGCTCGTTGAAAAGCTTCTTAAGGATGGTTCGGATAAGCTGTAAATATTCTAAAGATACTGATATTTATATGCCAGGATGAAAGGATTATATTTATGAACAGAAAATATGCTCTGGTTACGGGAGCTTCGCGCGGCATAGGCCGGGCGGCTGCTCTTGCGCTTGCAGAGGCGGGCTACAATCTTGCAATAACCTGCAGCCGGGATACTGACGGACTGGACATTACCAGGGGTTTGATTTCAGAATACTCCCGTGACTGCATTACAGGTGTGTTTGATGCAGGAGACTTTGACGAATGCAGTGAATTTACAAATAAGGTATTAGACAGGTTTGGAAGACTTGACGTGCTTGTAAACAATGCAGGCATATCATATATAGGACTGCTTCAGGATATGTCTTTTACGGACTGGAACAGGGTCATATCAACCAACCTAACATCTGTATTTAATATGTGCAGACTTGTCATTCCTTCGATGGTGCATGAAAAAAGCGGCCATATTATCAACATTTCTTCCGTCTGGGGCAATACGGGCGCTGCCTGCGAAGCGGCATATTCCGCATCAAAGGGCGGCATCAATGCGCTTACAAGGGCACTCGGCAAGGAGCTTGCTCCGTCAAATATTGCCGTAAACGCGATTGCCTGCGGAGTTGTCGATACAGACATGAACCGCTGCTTTTCCGATGAGGAGCGCGAGGCATTAAAGGGCGAAATCCCTGCCGGCAGATTCGCCTCACCCAAAGAAATTGCGCAGATGGTTTTATATCTTGCAAGCAGCACAACTTACCTGACAGGCCAGGTTATAACAATAGACGGCGGCTGGATTTAATATCCGGCCACCGTCTTATTTTATGTTATTCTTTTAAGAACTGCCTCTGTGCGAAACAATATCACAGGCAGTGTTATTTATTCTTCTCACTAAACAGCATCTTAAGCAAAATCGGTGTAATAATTGAAGATGTAATAATCAGCAGAATTACTGATGTAAAATAAACCGAATCAAGCATTCCGGCGTTCAGTCCCTTTGTTGCGACAATAAGCGCCACCTCGCCTCGCGTCATCATGCCGACGCCGCATCTAAGCGCATCCCTGTTTGACATTCTGAACACCTTTGCCATAAGCCCGCAGCCAATAATCTTTGTCATAAGCGCCGTTATGACAAATGCTATTGAAAATACAAGGATACCGAGATTGAGTCCGCTTATATCAGTCTTAAGTCCGATACTGCAGAAAAATACAGGACCGAAGAGCATATATGAATTGATATTCATCTTGCGCTCTATGTAAGGCGCGTCATCAAGATTGCAAAGGATAATTCCTGCCGCATACGCTCCCGTGATATCAGCAATGCCGAAGTATTTCTCGGCAACATAGGCCATAACAAAGCAGAGTGCAAGTCCTATTATCGGTATTCTCTGGGTATGAGGATATCTTTTATCAATCTTCTTAAATATCTTATAAACTATTATTCCGAAAACTACCGCAAGCACAAAAAATGCCCCCGTTGATAAAAGCACCTTTCCTATACCACTTTCTCCCGTGCCATATCCCAGCACAACGGTAAGTACAACTATACCTATAACATCATCTATAATAGCCGCGCTTATAATTGTAGTGCCTATTGTGCTTCCGAGCTTTCCAAGCTCTCTTAACACCTCAACGGTTATACTTACCGAGGTAGCGGTCATAATGACGCCGATAAATACCGCCTTAAAAAACTCTGTGCTGCCAATCGCACCTGCTCCGTAAAAAGCCATATAAAGCAGAGTTCCGCCGATAAGCGGCACAATGACGCCCAACAGCGCAATAAAAAACGCCTTAACGCCCGTTGACAGCAAATCATGCAGGTTCGTCTCAAGCCCCGCCGAAAACATAAGCAGTATAACGCCTATCTCTGCCATCTGCGCAATAAAATCTGTCTGGTTTACAAGTCCGAGAAGACAAGGACCTATAATAAGTCCCGCAACTATCTCTCCAACAACCTGCGGTGCTTTAAGCTTTCTCGCAACTATTCCGAAAAACTTTGCAAATAAAATGATTATTGCTAAATCCTTTAAGACCTCATAAGCTTCCATGCCTGTGCCTCCATGTAAATACTTTAATCAATTCACCTGCAAAGTTATAACACTTATTGCGGTCTGTGTCAATCGCTATTCCTCAATAATCAGTTCACAGTCATGACCTGTTTCATCATTTAAAATGATGCTTGTAATCATGTCGAGAAGTGTTCTTCCCTTATGCTCCGCTGCAAGCTCCATACGTCTTCTCAGTACATAATTGTCAGTAAACTGCGTCTTTTCAAGCTTTCTCCTATAATATCTCTCCGTCTCCTCGTAGCCTAAAGCTTTTCTGCTCTCGCCGTAATTAATCCATTTTATAATTATAGGCTCACCGATGTCATGGACTCCGAAGCCTCCGCCAAGCAAATCATTGAAGGCATCAAGGTTGTGTCCCATTATTTCTTCATCGTCATCTCTGAGTGTCTTATCCATGAGATTATAAAAGCCCTCAAGGTCAGAAAACTTACGACCGTCAATTATTATTACTCTCTTCATACTGCAACTCCATATCCTTTAAAATGTAAAGAACACTGCTGCCTTTTGTCTTTTATACCTCGCTTGCCTTTAAAAGCTCCTCTGCATAAGGGTCGCGTCCGACTGCATTTACAGGCTGCCGCTCCTCCATAGGTATATACTGCGTCGGAACGGTAAGACTTAGGTATGCAGGTCTTATTATCTTGTCAACATTGATTAACTCCTCAAGACGGTGTGCGCTCCAGCCTACAATTCTGGCTATTGCGAACATCGGAGTAAACAATTCCTTAGGGATTCCAAGCATACTATATAAGAGCCCGCTGTAAAAGTCAACATTTGCGCTTACGCCTTTGTATATTTTGCGCTTTTCCGCAATAACCTCCGGCGCCAGCTTCTCAATAAGTGAATACATTGCATAATCCTTTTCGAGTCCCTTTTCCTTCGCCAGCTGCTTTACATAGCTTCCGAGAATATTCGCTCTCGGGTCGGAAATAGAATATACCGCATGGCCCATACCATATATAAGGCCGCTTCCGTCAAAAGCCTCTTTATTCAGTATCTTCTTTAAATAAGCCTTAATCTCGTCGCCATCCGTAATATCCGATACATTCCTTCTTATATCATCCATCATCTCTACTACTTTAATATTCGCACCGCCGTGCTTCGGTCCCTTTAGCGAGGACATCGCAGCCGCAATAACCGAATATGTATCTGAGCCTGAGGATGTAACAACATGCGTTGTAAATGTTGAATTATTACCGCCTCCGTGCTCCATATGAAGCACCAGCGCCATATCAAGTGCCTGTGCCTCAAGCTTCGTATATTTTTTATCCTCCCTGAGCATTCTGAGAATATTCTCAGCCGTAGACAGCTCCGGCAGCGGTCTATGTATATATAAACTGTTATTGCACTGATAATGACTGTAGGTCTGATAACCATACACCGCCATATCAGGAAACAGGCTTATAAGTATCATACTCTGTCTTAATACATTTTCTATGGAAATGTCAGATGCATTCTTATCATAGGATGCAAGCGTGAGCAGACTTCTTGTCATGGAATTCATAATATCCCTGCTCGGCGCCTTCATAATAACATCCCTCACGAAATTTTTTGGCATCCTTCCATAGTGTACAAGCTGTTTTTTAAAGTCCGCAAGACTTTTTTTATCCGGCAGTTCACCAAAAAGCAAAAGATATGCTACTTCCTCGAATCCGAAATGTCCGCCCTCAGTAAAGCCTTTTACAAGGTCCTCAATCGAATATCCCCGAAAATAAAGTCTTCCCTCACATGGAACGCTCACTCCGTCCTTCTCCTCGGACGAAACAATGAGTGAAATATTCGTAAGTCCCGCAAGCACTCCCTTGCCATTCTTATCCCTTAAGCCCTTCTTGACTCCATACTGCTCATAAAGGCTCAAATCAATACTGCTGTTTGCTCTTGTAACTGCACTTTTTTCTTTTAAGTAAATCTCTGCCTGTCTTTCATGAACCATTCAACCACCTCTATCCTTAATATTTTAATTAGTATGTCAAAGACAAAAATGCGCTGCTGTCTTTTATACGTAAATAAGTATACCACATAATGCTTAAATTTACACCCGATAATGTGTCATGCGCTTATTATATTTTTATAAATTATGAGAATGTCCCTGGAGCGGCAACCGGTTTGCCGCCGGTTTTCATTTTTATATAACGATGGCGGCGTCAAAATGCAAAAAATTTGACGCCACCCTTATAGTAAAATCTGTCTGATTCCATGTATATAGGCCTATGCTCTTATTCTAAATGTGCGCGGTGCAAATTTATACACAAGCACACCGGCTATAATACAATATAAAATACAGAATGCTATTGCAGCCAGACCGAAATACAGCGTCGGTATTTTTATCTGCATCATTATATAGCAGACCATATATGTTATATACATAATCACCTGATACATTCCGCTCTTGATTTCGGTGCCTGCGTTGTAAGGCTGCAGCAGATAATAAATCGTAAGATAATGCACCGAAAAGAATATACTCAGTGCAACCGGCGCAATCACAACAACCGCATAATTAACAAAATCATCTGTACCGCCGGACAGTATCAGCAATATCTCAAGCCCCGCACCCACAACTGCTGCCGGAAGCAGATTTATTTTTATTATTTCCTTAAGCCTTATTTTGAACAGCTTCAAAATATGTCCGGGCGTTTTATAGAAGGAATATGTAAGCAGGCTGTGGTCGCAGTTGATGAAAAGCGCCCTTGTAAAGCCGGTGCCTCTGTTAATTGCATACATAATTATAAGCAGCCACGGCAGCGAGCTTACAAGAAATTTATTTGCTATTTCCTTACCCTCAGGCACAACAATCACGGCAATTATTAATGCCGCAAAAACCGCCGCGCATATAAGCGCTGTCTTTTTTGAAGCTGACCACAGTATTTTTTTATGACGCCTGATAAAAAGCTCGTTCAGATATTCAAAGCCCTTTTTGCTGCTTTCTATTGTTCCATCTGTGCTGATTGATTTATAGCTCTGCTCCTTAATAATATTCACAGCATTTTTATCAATCACGCTTTCATTGAGTATGTCGCAGTATATTTCCCTGTAATTATTAAACTTTATTATTTTTCTTGCAAAGACTGCTCCAAGCACTATGAAAACTGCCATTACCGCAATGCTGATATACTGTGGAATAACAAGTCCCAATGCAGGAAGTCCGTATGCCGCCGCTACAAGCAAAAGCGCAATCAGCCACCTGAGCTTTCCGAAAACGGTCTGGGCAGGCGCCTTGCCGGCGCTCTCATAATAGATAAGCGTAAACGCGGCTGCACATATTTTTACGCCTGTAACAAACAGCGGTATAAGAAGGCACTGCCACAGCTTAAGCCCCGAAAGCATTCCAAAAATAATGCCAAACAGTGTAAAAGCGGCTGCAAACTTTGCAAGCTCATAAAAATAATTTGAAACCGCATATTTTTTTGCATCAAATTTCAAAGAAAATATAGCATAATATTTGTCCCTTGACGGTTCAAACATATCTGTGTTCAGCAGTCCACCCACAAGTGTAAGCAGCACAAGCATATGCAGAAACACCCCGCTGCTGCTGCCTGTCTTAAAAAGATTTACAGCCGACAGACTTAACATTATAAAATACAAAAGCTTGCCAAAAAAAGCGTCTCCGCATTCCCATATTATCGCGATAATATTGGCAAAGGTCTTTACGCCCTTCACCTTATAAGGATTGTCAGGCAGAAGCTTCTTAATTAAAGGTATCTGCTTAATCGCATAAAGAATTGTATTTGCACGATATGTATTTTTCAGTGCAAATGATTTCTTAAATGTATTAACCATCATACTCCTCCTTAAGAGCCTCAATAATCTTCTCTTTAAACTCGCCGCTGTCAAGGTCTGCCTTATCCACGAGCTCAAGCTCCCCATGTGAAAGCAGCACTATTTCATCGCAAAGATCAAGCGCAAGGTCAAGAAGGTGCGTTGAAAAAATCGTAATCCTGTTGTCTTTTATGGTACGCAGCAGCTGCTTCATCTCCTCGGCAACAACTACATCCAGAGAGGTAAGAGGCTCGTCAAGCAGCAGAATATTCGGCCGTGAAATAATATTAACAAGCATCTGCATTTTATTTTTCATACCGTGGGAATAGTCCTTTAAGAGCCTGTCCCTGTCCTCAGCAGCAATCTTCATATCATCAAAATACTCATCAAGTGGCTTTGGCTGCCCTATCCTGTCGCCATGAATATCAACGAAGAACTTCAAAAGCTCCCTGCCCGTAAGAAATTCCGGCACCGTCGGGGTTGAAAGCACATATCCTATATCGTCTGCCAGAACCTCTCGCTTTACGCCATCCGTTTCAAGATAAAAGCTGCCGCCGTCGCTCTTTAAATCGCGGTTTAAGCAGTTAAACAGCGTTGTCTTACCCGCGCCGTTTCTTCCAAGCAGACCATATATCTTTCCGCTCTCAAATGTAAAATCAATGTTTCTAAGTACTTCCTTCTTGTCAAAGCTTTTTGATAAATTTTTAATAACAAAATTCATACAATTCTCCTTATCACACTAGTTAATCATTTGCTATGCACACATTAATCCTAAAGCAACGTAACATATTTTGTAGAAGCGTATCATAATCCTTAAGCCGCACTATATGTTTTGCAAAAAATGCACTGCATATTATGCTTTTGATACCTGCCGCCGGTATGTGTCATATAATATTCATAATTATATCACACGTTTTTTTAAATACAGTATTCAAAACTGCACATTACAGACATATATTATTCTCATTTACTGACATATAAAATTGCTATCGCGTACAAATTGTCGAAAGTGTGTACATTATTCAGTATATAAATTATTTACTATAAAAATTTCAGATTAAACATATTTTATATTGCATTTTGTTGGCAAATATCTTATAATTATCTTAATAAAAAACTAGGAGGTAAGAATTATGTTCCAAAACCTATTAAACACATTACAAACATTTCTTGCAAGCGGAATAGGCTCCATTATTAAGGCGCTTTTACTGCTTATTTTAGCTTTTGTTGTTGCTGCAGTAGTACGTACACTCTTACAGAAGCTCTTTAAGATTGAAAAAGTCGGCAACCTTCTTGCAAAAGCTGACGGAGAGAATGAAAAGGGCGGTACTGCTAATTTCATTTCTAAATTAGCATATCTTCTGACGTTCCTCTTATTTGTTCCTGGCATCATGTCAGCACTCAGGGCTGACAGTATCGCACAGCCTATATTGAATATTCTCAACACCATCTGGGGTTACGTTCCGAATATTCTTGCAGCAGTTATCGTATTGATAGTCGGCTTCTTTATTGCACGTCTTGTACGCCAGCTGCTCGTTCCTGTTTTCCAGAAGATTAATGTTGACAAGCTTCAGGACAAGGCAGGCATCAAGGTTAATGATTCAGGAAAGCTTTCAAATACACTTGCTTATATCGTATATGTATTGATTCTTATTCCTGTTATCATCGTTGCGCTTCAGGTACTCAACATCAAGGCTATTTCAGATCCTGCAGTAGGCATGTTAAATACAATCTTTGATAAGATTCCTGCAATTATCGTTGCTGCACTTATTATCGGCATCGGCTGCCTTATCGGAAAGTTTGCAGGACAGATTGTTACACGTCTTATCGCAACAACAGGCGCTGACGCAAAGGTCAGAGAGTATTCAAAGGCTGAGAAGTTCTCTCTTTCAAAGGTTATCGGCGTTATTGTAAGCACAATTATCATTATCTTCTTCACAGTTGAAGGAATTAATGTACTCGGACTTAAGGTATTAAGCAGCATCGGTACATCAGTTATCGCATACCTTCCAAAGGTATTGGCTGCTGTTATCATTCTTATTCTTGCAGTACTCGCTACAAAGGCTGTAGAAGCTGCAATGAAGAAGACAGGTCTTGCTTCATACACACTTATCGTTCGTATAGCAATCTTTACAATTGCCGCATTCATGATTCTTAACCAGCTCGGCATCGCTTCAAAGATTGTTGATTCTGCATTCATCATTATCCTTGCCGCTCTCGCAGTTGCATTCGCAGTTGCATTCGGTATCGGCGGACGTGACTTCGCTGCCAACACTCTTAAGAAGTTAGAAGAGAAGAACGCAAAGGATAAGGCATCAGATGAAAACTAAGCTACAGTTAAGATACTGACAACTTAGTATAATATGATTAAACTACAGGGGCTGCCGTATGGCAGCCCCTGATTTACTCCTATAATCTATACCGTTTAAAATGTCAGGGCTGCCATATGGCAGCCCCTGATTTACTCCATGTATTTACACTATATCTTTTATCACGGCTGATTTACCACTCCTGTGAATAACGGCATGCCGTCCCTGCCTGTAATCACAAATAAAAATGGTCTGTCAAGCGTAAAATCTATTTCTTTCTCAATTATCATTGCTCCTTCGCTTATTGCAATTATTGTATATGCCGCAGCCTCAAGTCCATCTTCATCTATCTTTACCCTTGCCGCATGCTGCGCCTGTGATACCGAAAGACCGTTTCGCTCCTTTGTCATAGGCGTAAAGTCTGAAACCGCCGGGTCAAATACATCTTTTACACCAAGCGCTTTAAGACCGTCTATAAGATTCGTCTCTGATACAACATCAAATTTAGGCACTGAAAGATTAATCAATGCATATTCACCTTTATCCTTGTAATCAAACACAGTATCTAATACTGTCTTATCCTCAAGAAGCTCGTCAACACTACAGTCCTCATCAGGAAGCACCAGCCACATGTCGCCGCTGTTTTGTATTCCGACCTTTACCGCACCGAATTTATCGCCCTTATAATACTCGCCTAAATTGCTCTGCTTCATAAAGTCGCAGTCCAAATCGCCTGACTGTGAATGAAATACCTTCTGCTCTGTTAAACTCTTTTCAAATTTATTATTCCATGACGCCTTAAAATATATTGTTGAAACCAGCGCCATAATGGTATCGGCGGAAAGCTCAATTCCCTCGGCCTGCTCCTTTAAAAGACCACCGGTCTGCTCATTTATCCAGTCACGCAGCATTTTATTAAACTCATCTGACCCCATCTGTCCTTTATAAGAGGACACATAATAATCCTTTGCCAAAACATCCATTGTGTCCTGCTCATATTTCGTATCATCCCTCAGCCACAATGAATTACCAAGAATACTTGTCACCGAACCGTCGTCAGAATAATTCGCCTTCCACATTGCCGCAATCTTCGTCCTCAGGCTCTCAATATCATCTGCGCCAAGCAGGTTAAGTATCTGCTGTCTGCTCTGACCGTCAGTAACCTCGGCAAGCATACTGAGCGCTATATAAACGTTAATCGGCGAATATACCTTGTTGTCATCCCCCACTTCCTTAAGGTACTGCTTCATAGTCTCAAAGCTGAACTTCTCAAAGCCGTCCTTGTAGCCCGTATACTGTCCGAAGCGGCTTTTCACATCCTCTTCCCACGCATCATACGCTACATTGTATGCACTGTAATCAAATTCTCCATCCTCTCCGAAGAAATCGTCTTCCACAGGATACGGAACCGCCTCAGGGTACTCAGCCTGCGAAATCACGCCTCTCTGCTTCTTTCCACTGTCATCCGTCTTTGTATCATCAACGGACTTATCGTCTGAGGCTGCCTTTGTATCCTCGACAACGCCGCCTTCGCCTCCCTGATTACCGGACGGTGCCTTTTTTAGCGAACAGGCGCTGCACACAAGACAAATGCATACCATCAATGCCACAGCCGCCCTCCATCTAAAGCTCTTACACATTTTCTTCATACAAATCTCCCTTCCTTCAATTTCATCTGCGCCGCGTTCGCGGCGCTTTTCCTGACCGCACGCTACGCTTTCCTGCGCCGCGTTCGCGGCGCTTATTCTGACCGCATGCTACGCTTTCCTGCGCCGCGTTCGCGGCGCTTATTCTGACCGCACGCTACGCTTTCCTGCGCCGCGTTCGCGGCGCTTTTCCTGACCGCATGCTACGCTTTCCTGCGCCGCGTTCGCGGCGCTAAAACAAAGTGCTCTTACTTATATAACGTTAACAGTCCTCTGTTTACTACATTTTTTTAATCATTTACGCAAATAAAATGCCTTTTTCATATAAGGCATCCTGCTTGTGATAAAAAAAATTCACAGGCCATTGAGTCTGTGAACTTTTTTATACTTAATCTACTCCAAGCTCTTTCATTCTTTTTGAAATATAGCTTACTATTCCTGACTTCTCCTTCCCCATGGAAACAGCCAGCTCACTATAAAGATTATCCTCAGCCAGCTGAAAATACTTTTCGTCAATGCTAGTCGTCTTCTTGCCCTCTGCCATACGCTTCTGCCGGTTATCGTATAATGTCTTTATAATCTTTACCAATTCCCTGCAGTCGCAGGTCCTCACAGCCTCCTTATACATATTCTCACGCTGCTTTTCATTTTCTATAGTAAAACCCTTAATGTTCGGTATATCATCTATCAAGTCCAATGCTTCTTTTTCTGTTAAAATTCTTCTGACAACAACCTTTGTATTGTCAATAGGTGAATACATCCTGCTTCCTTTTGAATTCACGGGAGTCAATATATAATACATTCTGTCCTTATCAGCTCCCGATATGTCAAGTCTGGTTACGCCCTCTACCTGACACACGCCGTTAGTTCCGTGAACAATATAATCGCCCTTTTCAAACATCCAAACACTCCTTTCCTTCATATTCACTAAATATCAAAACCATTCTGTACATACAGGCACAAGCCATATTATCTCCATGACCCGGTCAACCTGCCTGCGTCACAATCTCCATGTCTACAACAATACCCGCATCACCATCCGCACGCCACAGACAATACTCTATGCGCCAGCCTATAATATTATTTTAACAGATTTTTTGATTGTTTGTAAGTGAAAAATTATTAATTTTAATTTTTTTTGTTTTTTTATTGACATATAACATATTTAGTGTTAGTATTTCAAAAATATATTATAGTATCGGTAAATGTCTTACATTTTGTCATTATATTTGGAACATTGCCAATTATTACTTAAAAACACGGAGGACTATCATGAATCACAATTTACATCTAAACAGATATATGTATATGTATTACAGACGTACATCCCTATAGCTGTTAAACGCACAGCTGTAGGACGTAGGTCTTATATGTCTGTGCATTGATGTAAGAGATGAATTTATTTTTCACTATACATTTTTACGCACCGGACATATAAGCTCCGGTGCGTTTTTGCATTTTCAATCTTAATCAGAATTGCTTATTAATTATCAAGCTCCGGTGCGTTTTTGCATTTTCAACCTTAATCGGAAGCTCCGATTAATTTTCTGTCAGGCATATAAGCTGTTGTGCATTTTTGCATTTTTGCATTTTTGCATATTTAGCCAAATCGAAAATGTTGTTTTATAATCTGTCGAACATATATGCACCGGTTGTTTTATCATAAACGAAATGTCTACCTGCTTTCCCTGCAGGCAGACGAGAAAGGAGAATTTTAAAATGAACACCACAAAATTAAAGCTTATAACCGCCGGCATAAAGGATGCCGCGCTGATACACAAGCTTCAAATTGAAGCCTTTACGCCTTTATACGAAAAATACCATGACGATGATTTAAGTCCGGCAAAGGAACCCATTGAAAAAATCATTGACAGGTTAAATCAGGACTTTTCAGAATACAAAATTATAATATATGACGGCGAGGCTGTCGGTGCTGTGCGCATCGTCAGAACGAAGCTTAACCCGGACTATGACAAAAGTATTTTTAATGACTGCATAGCAGCGCAGAATGATAGGCAGTCCTGCCACGATTGTAACAATGACGCCGCTTGTGGCTGTAACAGTAATGCCGCTAATGAATGCAATGATGACGCTGCTTGTAGCTGTAACAGTAACGCCGCTTGTGGCTTAACTTTCAATGCTTACGTCGCCTGTGGCATAGCTGCCAGAAAATACATTTCAGACCCCAATGGCATAATACGCCGCATTTCACCTATCTGCATTCTGCCGAAATGCCAGAACAAAGGAATTGCATCCGCCGCCCTCAGGCTCATTTTCAGCGAATACCCTGATACGGTTTTATGGTCTCTCGACACAATACTTGAAGAGGCGGGGAACTGCCATTTCTACGAAAAGCTCGGATTTGTGCGTACTTCCTTTAAGCTTAAGGTAAATGATGCCATGACTCTTGTAGGTTACGAAAAATCCTGCATAACCGCCCGTCGCTTCAAAGACGAGGATGCCGATGAGGTTGTCTCATTGATAACGCGTAATTTCAAGGAAATAAACAGTAAGGACTACGCCCCTGAAATCATCGACGAACTCATTAAAACGCACGACAAAAGCTGGATTACTAAGCTTGCAGCCTCCTCCCACACCTATGTATTCTGCCATAACGACAAAATCGTTGCAACCGGCTCAATCGCAAGCTACTGGGGAAGCCCGACCGAAAGCATACTGCTCACCGTTTTCGTGCTGCCCGAATACCACGGTCTCGGCGTCGGTCGCAAGCTCATAGACACCCTTGAGCAGGACGAATTATTTAAACGCGCCTCCCGAATCGAAATTCCGGCTTCAATCACAGCAGTGAATTTCTACAGACGCTTCGGCTATGACTTTAAGAATGGCAAAAATGAACTTGACAGCGAGCACTTATACAGGCTTGAGAAGTTTAATAAAGCGTGCTTATAGCCATGATTTATGCTGCACGGGCGGCGCATTGATCGCCTGCCTGCTGGCGACTGGATGAAAATAACGCTTTCGACTATTCTGCACAGGCGGCGCATTGATAGTCCAGCATAATGCCATCACCTTTGCCGCGGCGCATTGATAGCCTGCATAATGCCATCACCTTTGCCGCGCCGCCCTGATTAGTTTCGTGCTGCATTGATTTGATTTCTTGTGCTGCATTGATTAGTTTTCTTGCGCCGTCGCTACGGCAGATTGGAGTTAAAATGATAATTCGGAATATGACAATTAATGATTATGAGAAGGTATATGCCCTGTGGATTAACACGAGCGGCATGGGTCTAAACGACATAGACGATTCAAAGAAAGGTATAGCAAAATATCTAACGCGCAACCCCTCCACCTGCTTTGTTGCAGATGACGACGGCGAAATAAAAGGTGTAATTATGTGCGGTCACGACGGCAGGCGCGGCTTCATATACCACACTGCTGTCGCAAAGGACAGCCGCGGCATCGGTATCGGGCGTGCCTTAGTCAATCACGCTCTGGATGCGCTAAAGTCCGAGGGCATAATCAAAGCCTGCCTTGTCGCCTTTACAAAAAACGAGCCTGGAAATGCGTTCTGGGAGAAGCTTGGATTTAAGGTAAGGGAGGATTTGTATTATAGGGATATTAGGCTGTAATTTATATTAATGAAATAAAAGCATTTGTGTATTGGGGAGTTATGTAATTAAAAATCTTGATTATGTGTATTATAATGTGTTTAAAGACATTAAATATCCAATATGCAATAGTATACAGCCTGAGAGAGTATGAAAGTTTTTCTGTAAACGATCTTCTATGATAATTATTTTGGGGCCTGACGAGAGTATGAAAGTTTTTCTGTAAACGATCTTCTATGATAATTATTTTGGGGCCTGACGGCACTATATGTCCGTCAGGCTCTTGTTTAATTATTATCAAAAACAAGCGGACATGTCAAGGGCACCTGCAGCGCAGGTGTTC
>JAFRXK010000004.1 GCA_017442865.1 Lachnospiraceae bacterium
AAATTATTATTAGGCATAGCAAAGTCTCCTTTCGTTATTTTGTGGTGATTTAATTATAAAGGAATATGACTTCTATGCCTACTTTTTTTTATAAAAAATGAAGCTGGCTCTAAACCTTACCCCCAAGTAAAGTTTAGAGCCTAATTTATGAAGTTTTATATCAAGCCACATAAAACGTTTCATTAATTGATTTTGCTGTCAATAAATTCGTCTTAAACAGCCTTAATATTCATGCAATAATTAAAGTCATTTGATTTGACAAATAACAATTTTATGAGATAATAAAATCTGATAGGCAAATTTTCAATTTATTATAAGATATTCTTTATAAGGGTATCATAATTTAAAGCAATAAGTAAACCGGAGGCTGTATGATAGAAAAACTCGGTATTAATTACCATGATTTAAAGACAAAAAACAGATCTTTAATATTAAAGCTGCTTGCAACAGGCAAATGTAATTCAAGAATTGAGCTTGCGAAAGAAAGCGGACTTACAAAGATGTCTGTCTCGAATATTATTTCAGATTTTATTTCAATGGGACTTGTGGAAGAATCACACGTCGAAGAGACACATGGTGTCGGAAGATCGCCGATTATACTGGATATCAATAAAAACGGGCCAAAGGTTGTCGGCCTTCATATCGGACGAGAGGGCTGCAGTGTGGCTTTATACGATTTGAAGCTGAACAAACTGAATTCAACCTATGGTGAGTTATCAGACAAGACAAAGGACGGTCTTGTAGCGTTAATCATTGGGCTTATAGACGAGATAATAGATAAGAATTCAGTAATTGCCATAGGTATTGGTACGATTGGTCCGCTGGATTTGGAGAATGGTGTTATCCTAAATCCTCCGAATTTCTTTGGAATAACTAATATACATATTGTTGATATACTGCGTGAGCGGTACAAAATCCCTGTATACATGGACAGTCAGTATAACAATGCCGCACTGGCAGAGAAGTATTATGGTAATGGCAAGGATTATGATGATTTTATTTTCCTTGGAATTACGAGCGGCATCGGCTCGGGAATTATACTTAACGGCGAGCTTATGAAGAATTCTTCAATGCTTACAAGTGAAGTCGGACACACAAGCATTGATTTTAGAGGCAATTACTGTGACTGCGGCAACAGAGGCTGCCTCGAAACCTATGCAAGTTCAAATGTGATAAGAAACAGGCTTGTGCTTGAAACCGAGAAGGAAAACACCTTTGAGGAGTTCTGCACCATGACAGAGGATCCGAGAATAGACCGTGTATTTATGGAGATGATGGAGTATTTAAGCTATGGACTTGTTTCATGCATCAATCTGTTCAACCCGCAGATAATTATGCTTGGAGACAGGGGAGTATTCCTGCCTGACAGATACCTTGATTACCTTGAATCGCAGATAAACAAATACAAGCTTTCAAAATCTTATAATTACGTTAAAGTAGTAAGACCGATGTTTGGCGAGCAGGCACAGCTTGCCGGAAGCGCAGTATGTGTGCTTGAGCAGATATTCCAGGGTAATCTTTTGATTAATAGAGAATAGATGAATATATGGCGGCGCAAAACAGATTTCTGTTTGCGCCGCCGTAAGCTATTAATTTCAAAGGTTGATTTTTTATAATAAATAGGCTAGAATGTTAAATTGAATACTTTTAAGAACGGGTGTATTATGGGAATTATTAAGACGAGCAGGCTTTTATACAATTACATAAAGCGTGATGAGGAAGATAACATTGAAGAGGTAAAACGTGCAGTCGATTACGTGGATATTGATATCAAAGAGGGCGAGTTTGTGGCTATACTGGGGCATAATGGCTCGGGAAAGTCCACGCTTGCAAAGCACATGAATGCGCTTTTGCTGCCGACTGAGGGTACAATCTGGATAGATGGAAGAGACTCTTCGGTAAGTGAAAATCTGCTTGAGATAAGAAAATGTGCAGGTATGGTATTTCAGAATCCTGATAATCAGATTATCGGTACTGTTGTGGAAGAGGATGTTGGATTCGGACTTGAAAATATCGGAGTGCCTACTGAACAGATTTGGAAGAATGTCAATGAAAGTCTTGATATGGTTGGCATGAATGAATATAGAAAGAAGTCGCCGAACAAGCTGTCGGGAGGACAGAAGCAGAGAGTTGCGATAGCCGGAGTTGTTGCTATGAGACCAAAGTGTATTGTGCTTGATGAGCCGACGGCTATGCTTGACCCAAGTGGAAGAAAAGAAGTTATTTCGACAATAAAAAAGCTGAACAGGGAAGATAATATTACCATTATATTGATTACGCATTACATGGAAGAGGTAATTGAGGCAGACAGGATTATTGTCATGGATGAGGGAAACGTGGTTATGGAGGGCGTTCCTTCGGAGATTTTTTCAAAGGTTGAGAAGCTTAAATCACTGCGCCTTGATGTACCGCAGGTGACGGAGCTGGCTTACGAGCTTAGAAAGCGCGGACTGCCCGTAAAAGCAGGCGTTTTGACAATAGATGAATTGACTGACGAACTTAAAAAAATAAAAGCGGCAGGTGAGCATAAGTGATATTAAAGGTTGAAAATGTATCCCAGATTTACGGTGCAGGTACACCTACTGAGACTATAGCATTAAAGAACATAAATCTTGAAATAAATGAGGGCGAATTTATTGCGCTTATCGGACATACAGGCTCAGGCAAATCCACACTGGTCCAGCATCTTAACGGACTTATAAAGGCAACAGAGGGTAAGATATATTACAGGGGCAGATGTATTTATGATGATGACTTTAATATGAAGGAATTGAGAAGTCATGTGGGACTGGTATTTCAGTACCCGGAGCATCAGCTCTTTGAAGAGGATGTATTCAAGGATGTCTGTTTTGGACCTAAGAATCTCGGTTTGTCAAAAGAGGAGATAGAAAAAAGAGCGTATGCTGCGCTTAAAGCGGTAGGACTTGATGAAAGCTTTTATAAAAGCTCGCCGTTCGAGCTTTCGGGAGGACAAAAGAGGCGTGCCGCAATCGCGGGCGTGCTTGCAATGGAGCCGGAGGTTCTGATACTGGATGAGCCTACTGCGGGACTTGACCCATTGGGCAGGGATGAGATTCTTGACTGTATTTATAAAATGTACAAGGAAAAGGGAATAACGATTATTCTGGTATCTCACAGCATGGAGGATGTCGCAAAATATGCGGACAGACTTATAGTAATGAACAAGGGTGAGATTGCGTTTGACGATACTCCTCACAGGGTGTTTAAGCATTATAAAGAGCTTGAAAAAATGGGACTGGCTGCCCCACAGGTGACATATATTATGAACAGACTGAAGAATGAAGGCTTTGCGGTTGATACTGATATGATAACAGTTGATGAGGCTGCAGATGCCATTATGAATATGATGAAGCTGGAGAAAATAAATGATTAGAGAAATTACATTTGGCCAGTACTATGCTGCTGATTCACCGATACACAGACTGGACCCGCGTATAAAACTCTTTGGAACTCTTATTTATATAATATCGCTGTTTGTTGCGAATAATATCGTAAGCTACGCTGTTGCGGCATTGTTCCTGGGTATAATTATAATTATTTCGACCGTGCCGGTTAAATTTATATTAAAGGGTCTGAAGCCAATATTGTTTATTCTGCTTTTCAGCGTAGCGTTTAATGCCGTGCTTACAAATGGCGAGCATGTGCTTGCAAAGTGGGGAGTCTTTGTGATTTCAACAGAAGGCTTAATAAGGGCGGCGTATATGGGAGCAAGACTTATTATGCTTATCATGGGCTCATCGCTTATGACTTATACGACGACGCCAAACGAGCTGACAGACGGACTTGAAAAGAGCCTTGGATTCCTAAGAAAAATTAATATTCCGGTGCATGAGATGGCGATGATGATGTCCATTGCGTTAAGATTCATACCTATATTGATAGAAGAGACCGATAAGATTATGAAGGCGCAGATGGCAAGAGGCGCAGATTTTGAAAACGGAAATATTATTCACAGAGTCAAAAGCATGGTGCCGTTACTTATTCCGCTCTTTGTTTCAGCCTTCAGACGAGCATCAGACCTTGCTATGGCAATGGAGGCAAGGTGCTACCATGGCGGCGAGGGCAGGACGAAGATGAAGCCTTTGCAGTATAAAAGGGCAGATTATACAGGCTATATTATTGTGCTGGTTTATTTTGCGGTTATAATAGCTACAAGGATATTATTTAAAAATGTGCTTCATTTTTAGATAAAAGACCTGGAAAGTACTTGGTTTAAGTTTAAATGAATAACTATTACGGGAAAAATATATGAAACGAATTAAAATGGTGGTTTCCTATGACGGAACCAATTACTGCGGCTGGCAGGAGCAGCCAAACGGTATTACAATTGAAGAAGTACTGAATAAAACATTGTCCTCATTTTTAAATGAGGACATTCATGTAATCGGAGCAAGCAGGACAGACTCGGGAGTGCATTCACTGGGGAACATTGCGGTGTTTGATACAGAGATGAAAATCCCGGCTGATAAGATTTGTTTTGCTTTAAATCAGCGTCTGCCGGAGGACATTGTGATACAGTCCTCGTGTGAGGTTCCGGCTGACTACCATCCGAGAAAATGCAACTCTGTAAAGACCTATGAGTACAGAATACTTAACAGGAAGTTTCCGATACCATCGCTAAGGTTTAATACGCATTTTATTTATATGCCGCTGGATGTCCGGAAAATGCAGCAGGCGGCAGAGTATCTTGTCGGTGAGCATGATTTCATAAGCTTTTGCTCAGCGAGAAATCAGGCGGAGGATACCATAAGGACGCTTTACGAGGTGTCGGTAAGTAAAACTGATGATATTATTACGATACGTCTTGCTGGAAATGGTTTTCTTTATAATATGGTGCGCATTATAGCCGGCACGCTTATTAAGGTTGGTCTTAATATTTATCCACCGGAGCATGTAAGGGAAATTCTGCTGGCAGAAAGCCGCGATGCGGCAGGACCGAAGGCTCCTGCAAAGGGTCTTACGCTTATAGGCATACAGGAGCAGGAAAGGCTTGCACCCGTAATCATAAGCCATGATGACTGCTTTGACTATGTGGTGGTTCAGAACGATATTGAGAGCAAATCAAGGTCATATGTGGTGATTAACTACTGTAAAGACAGCAAATTTGAGCAGGTAGTGGAGCATATAGTAAGACAGCAGATTAGAAACGGCGCAGAAAAAGTGTATGTGTATGATAAATGCTCAGGAAGGTTAAAGGACGATATGATGGTGGGAAATTATACATTCAGACAGCCGGAGACGGACTTATTGATTCCTAAAGAGGCAAAGGATTATGTTGCTTCAGATGAAGGATGGTTTGTGACGGAGGATTATTGAATAAAATAGTAAAGTAAAAAAATCTGCATTTTATTAAAAATTTTTTTGATAAAATGCAGATTTGCTGTATAATAGAAAGTGAAATTTGAATATATTATGTTTTGAAGAAATATTTTTATGATAATTTCTGAAAAAATGATTATTTGAACGAAATGGCTGTATTTTTAAGACATGAGGAGGAGACATTTATGGCTGACCAGACAAAGACTATAGCAGCGCACTGTATTAAATGCGGAGGTGAGCTGCGTTTTGATCCTGTATCAGAAAAATTAAAATGTGAATTCTGTGATTCATTATTTACCAGTGAAGAGGTTGAACAGTATTTAAAGGAAAAAGAAGAGAAGCTCGCAATTAAGGAAGCGGGACTTGACTGGGGTAAGGACAGCCAGGGTATGAGAGCGTACGGCTGCTCAACCTGCGGTGCAGAACTTATCATGGAGGAGAATACGGTGGCAATGAGGTGCCCGTATTGCGGCAGCCAGACCATTGTGCCGGCGCAGTTTGAGGGAGCAATCCGCCCTGATTATATAATACCGTTTAAATATACAAAGCAGCAGGCAGAGGAAAAATACAGAAGCTACTATTCAAAGAAAAAGCTGCTGCCTGGCTCATTTCTTAAGGGTAACTATGTTGAGGAAATACAGGGCGTTTATGTGCCGTTCTGGCTTTACGACGGAACCGTAAGCATTAATGCGGAATATGTTGCCTCGGATACAGAGGAGAACGCAGGCGAGAAGGTTATTAATTATTATAATGTTCAGCGAAAGGGCAATATTGCATTTAAAAATGTGCCTGCGGATGCATCAAAGAGAATGCCGGATGATTTAATGGATACAATTGAGCCTTATGATTACGACGGCTTAAAGGATTTTTCAATAGCTTATCTGCCGGGCTTTTTGGCGGAGCGGTTCAATATTACTGCTAATTTTGACAGAGAGCGTGCGGAGAAGAGAGTGAGGGAGACTGCGGAGAAGAAGATAAGAGAGACGGTAAAGCATGATAATATCGAAAAGAAGCAGGAGCATCTTACTGTAAATTTTATGGATAAGAAGTATGTACTGTTTCCGGTATGGTATCTGACGACAAACTGGAACAATAAACAGTGGCAGTTTGCCATGAATGGCCAGACAGGCGAATTTAAAGGTGATTTACCGATAGACAATACAAAGAAGTGGATAATTACTCTGATTGCATTTTTGATACCGTTTATTTTGACGAAGCTTTACTTTGGTAACTGGGTGCTTCCGGTTATATTTGGACTGATAGCTGCATTTATTGCTTCAATGATATGCAGTGGAAGCATGAAGCCTGTAGTCCGTGCATATGGCGCAGGGGATTATATGGACAAGGATGTTAATTTGACCGTTGCAACCGAGCAGTTTTTCAGAGCTGAAAAGAAGCCTAAGGCATCCGGTAATTCAAAGCAGACCAAGCCTTAAAGTGCAGGAGGCTTTCAGCATTGCAAAGCAGAAGAAGTCATAAAGGCAGGCGGTTTTGAGGCATATATTTACGTAAACATATGATAAAGGTAGTGACAGCATCTATCTGTACATAGTATAATGATGTCAGGATTCAATGTCCGGCATGTTTATGCCTTTATGAGGATACATCAGGCCTGAATCTGAAATAAAAAAATAATATTATAATGGTAAATTATATTAAATAATAAAAGCATCTAAAGGAAACAGGGAGGAGATATTTATGTCAGATTATTTTGGAAAGGAAGTTTTTAAGCTTGGATTTGGTCTTATGCGTCTGCCAAAGGAGAGCGATGGCAAAACCATAGACATTGAACAGACTAAGAAGATGGTGGATATGTTCATTGAAGCAGGCGGAACATATTTTGATACTGCATATGTTTATGACAATGGCGGTTCGGAGGAGGCGACAAAGGCCGCACTTGTTGACAGATACCCTAGGGACAGCTATACACTGTGTACTAAGTTAAATGCGTGGCTGCAGTGTCATGATGAGGAGAGTGCAAAGCAGCAGTTTTATACAAGCCTTGAGAGGACGGGAGCCGGATATTTTGATTATTATCTGCTTCACGCCATACAGGAGGACAATTATGACAAATATGATAAGTATCATATCTGGGATTTTGTCAAGGAGCTTAAGGAGCAGGGGCTTATTAAACATTACGGATTTTCATTCCATGCAGGTCCTAAGCTTTTAGACAGGCTGCTTACAGAGCATCCGGAGGTTGAATTTGTGCAGCTGCAGATTAATTATGCAGACTGGGAGAATCCGGACGTTACCTCAAGGGAGAATTATGAGGTTGCAAGAAAGCATGGCAAGTCAATTACGGTAATGGAGCCTGTTAAGGGTGGTGCCCTTGCAAAGCCTGTGCCGGCTGTAGAGAAGCTTCTTAAGGCGGCAAATCCGAACGCTTCAGCAGCATCATGGGCTATACGTTATGTTGCGTCTATGGATGGCATTATTACGGTGCTTTCAGGTATGTCGAATATAGAGCAGATGGAAGACAATCTTTCTTATATGAAGAGCTTTGAGCCATTGTCTGAAAAAGAGCAGGAGGTCATTGAGAAGGCACAGCAGATACTTAATCAGTCTGATGAGATTCCGTGTACGGCATGTCATTACTGTACGGACGGATGTCCGATGGAGATACCGATTCCTGAGATATTTGCGGCAAGAAATGAGCAGCTTGTCTATGGAAATATCGAAGAAGGCAGGGAAATGTACCAGGAGGCAATTGCGGGCTGCGGAGCAGCGTCGGATTGTATACAGTGCGGTCAGTGTGAGGGGGCATGCCCGCAGCAGTTACATATTATCGAGCTGCTTGAGGATTGCGCACAGGCACTTGAGTGATGCTTTTTGTTTTGAAATAATAATGAAATGAATTTGAGAGGAATTAATTATGTTAGATATTGCAAAGAAAATTGAGGATGGATGTGCTTATTTTACACTTGAAGGAAGACTGGACACAGTTACATCTTCTGAGCTTGAGAATGAATTAAAGGACGTATTATATGATGTTGACGAGGTGGTTTTTGACCTTGAAAATCTTGATTATATTTCGTCGGCAGGCTTAAGGGTTCTGCTTTCAACTCAGAAGAATATTGGTGAAGAAGGTTCCATGAAGGTGGTAAATGTTAATGACACTATTATGGAGATTTTTGATGTAACCGGATTTACGGACATTCTTGATATTGAATGATATAGTGGGGCGTATGAAGAAATTAAGACATAGTGTAGTATTTAAGAGCCTGTTCAGTATTATATTTATGTTGGGCGTGTTTTCGGTAATAGTCATAACCATCGGTTACAGAGGCTTTACGGAATCGTTGCTTAAGCAGTATTCAGACGGTGCATTCAGAATTGCAGATACTGCGGCAATGCTTGTAGAGCCTGATAGAATGGGCGAGTACGATTCACAGGGAGAGGACACACAGCAGTATCAGAAGGTTTGGACGGGCTTTGACAGGCTTTGCAATTCCTCCGGAGCAACCTTTGTGTATGTTATTGAGCCCGATACTACGGACTATGAGCATATTAAATTTATCTTTTCTACAATGGCGGAGTGGAGCGGATATACAAAATATGATTACGGATATCTGCGCCAGACGACAAATGACGATTATAAAGAAAAATACAGACGGTTGTATGAGGAGGGCTCACAGCGGGAGCTGGTAATCCGCGATAAGGGTTATATCGAGACAGACCCTCATATTACTGCGATGATTCCGCTTAAGGGCTCTGACGGACAGACAAAGGCGATTCTCTGTGTGCAGAGGCAGATGGAGGCGTTGGCATCGGCAAGAAAAAACTATGTCCGTAGTGTAATAGCTGTATTGCTTTTATCTGCATTGGTGTTCTTAACGGGTCAGGCGCTGTACCTTGGCAGGGTTCTGCTTTCTCCGGTGAAAAAGATTTCAAACGAGCTTGGGCGTTTTGCCAAGGAGAACACACTCGGAGAGAAGAGGCTTACGGATACTATACACAATAAGGATGAGATAGGTATGCTTGCGGACTCGATTGACAGCATGGAAGAGCAGATAGTAAGCTATGTGGATAATATTACGAGCATAACCGCAGAAAAGGAGCGAATTTCCACGGAGCTTACGCTTGCATCGAGTATTCAGATGAATATGCTTCCGAATGATTTCTCAGTTTTTTCAGAGCATACAGAGTTTGATATTTATGCGTCAATGGATCCTGCAAGGCAGGTCGGAGGAGACTTTTATGACTTCTTTATGACGGATGATGACCATTTATGCATTGTCATGGCGGATGTTTCGGGAAAAGGAATTCCGGCTGCGTTATTTATGATGGCGTCGAAGATTATACTTGCCGATTTCGCCAAGATGGGTCAGACGCCTGCGCAGATTCTGGAAAGCACAAACGAAACAATAGCCGCAAATAATCCTGAGAATGTGTTCGTAACGGTCTGGCTGGGTATTCTGGAGCTTTCGACCGGAAGGCTTACCGCCGCAAATGCGGGACATGAATATCCTGTGCTTATGCACGAGGGAGGAAGCTTTGAACTGCTTAAGGATAAGCACGGCTTTGTAATCGGCGGCATGACAGGCATGAAATACAAAGAATATGATGTCGATTTAAAGCCCGGCTCTAAGCTGTTTTTGTACACGGACGGAGTACCGGAGGCGACGGATGTACATGAGAATATGTTCGGTACGGGACGTATGCTTGATGCGTTAAATGAGGTGACACAGGCCACGCCTCAGCAGATTATTGCAAATGTCAGAAGGGCTGTCGATGATTTTGTTAAGACTGCCGAACAGTTTGACGATATGACGATGCTCTGCCTTGAATACAAAGGGTGAAGAGATAAAACCTGAGATTTTATTGTGCTGAACAAAAAAGAAAGAACAGTGATATTTTATGAGATATAAATTAGAAACAGAAGCTTCGGTTAAAAAGCTTCAGGAGGTCATAGACTTTGTAGAGGGTCATCTTGAAGCTGCAGACTGTAATACGAAGCTTAGTATGCAGATTTGTCTGGCGGTTGAAGAGATTTTCGTAAATATAGCAAGCTATGCATACGGGGATGAAGATGGTCTGGCAATCATGTATTTGGAGATATTTGACGAGCCGTTATCAGTGGTTATCACCTTTGAGGACAGCGGCATACCATACAATCCGTTAGCTGCAGCGGAGCCTGACATTAATGCGCCTATAGACAAAAGGCGTATAGGCGGCCTGGGCATTTTCCTTGCAAAGAAGATGGCTGACGAGATGACATACAGGCATGAAGGTGGCCGAAATATTTTAACATTTAAAAAGCTGTTTTAAGCTAAGCAGTTAATTTGAAACAATGCAGATGCGTATTTTTATATGTGCCTGCATTATTATTTTTAACAAAAGCAAAATATAAAAAATAAATGCAATATATACTTGACACAAGAAAAATATAATGTATAATATACTCTGTAAGGAGGTGTTCCTAATGAGGAATCTGAAGATGAAATTCAGACGGCTTGAGCTTGATATTTCCCAGACGGACTTAGCAAAGCGGGTCGGGGTTACAAGACAGACCATAGGCCTTATAGAGGCAGGGGAATTCAATCCGTCTATAAAATTATGTATTGCAATATGCAAAGAGTTAAAAGTAACGTTAAATGATTTATTTTGGGAGGAATAATACGATGAACTTATTTAAGAATAATTTAGATGAAAGACAGGAACAGACATTATTAAAGATAGAGCACAATGCATGCTGGTTTGCTTTTTGGGCATTGTTGAGTTCACTGTTCATCCAGCAGTTTATATTCGGCTTTGATTTAAAAAATATTATTGGGGAGTGGATTGTTTTTATGTGCATGGCAGTGTATCTTGTCGGTGCTTCAATGAAAAATAATATCTGGGACAGACACTTAAATGCAAACCCTAAAACAAATATTATAGTATCATTGGTGGCTGCAGCTGCAACAGGCATTATTATGTTCGCTGTTGTTTTCAGAAACTATCCGGATGCGATATTCGGCGCAGCGGCCGGTGGTCTGATATCAGCGTTGATGGTATTTGTGCTTTGCTTTGCGGCATTATCTGTTTTAGCCCATTCCTATAATAAAAAGCGTGATGAATTAGAAAAAGAGCCTGCAGAAGAAGATGAGATTTAGTTACGCATCAAATTGAACATGGGGAGATATTCAATGAACAATATTAAGATGATAGTACTTGATTTGGATGGAACACTGCTTCGTGATGATAAGACTATATCCGACATAACAATCGCTGCCTTGCAAAAATGCAAGGCAGCGAACATTATTATTGCGATTGCGACGGCAAGATTCTGGATTGCAGCGGAAAAATTTATAGATATTCTGCAACCTGATTATGAAATTACCGCAGATGGAGCAATAATACATCATGCCATGCTAAGAGCATGCGGGACAGGCATAGCCATGGGCAATGCTATTGATGAGGTTAAGGCAGTGGCAGACTATGTGTGTGCATCGAATGAAGAGGACGGAGTTGCGAAGTGGCAGGAGAAATATCTGCTGTAAATTAACATGTGAATTTGTTGAATAATTTTATTCGAAGGTATATAATATATATAAATAATTACACATAAAAAAGGAGGTATTATATGCCAAATATTAAGCCGATTTCAGATTTAAGAAATTACACAGCAGTTATAAATGAAGTTGCATATGGAAACAGGGTTTATTTAACAAAAAATGGTCATGGACAATGTGCAATTATTGACATGAAGGAGTTAGATGAATTAGATAAACAGAAAGCATTATATCAGCTTATGTGTAAACTGAATGATGCAGAAGATTCCATTCGCAGGCATGGGACAATATCAGCAGATGATCTTGAGGCGGAACTGGTTTGTTGTGAGGATGATTAATTTATGAATGGTAAAATCTGCGTAAGCAAAAACGGACATGAGATTTATATCAACGTCATATATTCTAAGAGGCGAACGATTGGCCTTGAGGTGAAAAATGACCTTACGGTGAATGTGCGTGCGCCGCTTTATACGCGTAAAAAGGACATTTTGAGGTTTGTAGAGAGTAAGCAGGACTGGCTTTTTAAGGCGTATGAAAGCGTCCTGAATAATAGTGTAAAGGATAAGCCGGCAGCTTATGAAGATATATATTATGACAATGCGCTTCTGCCTTACAGGGACGGGCATATAAGGCTTAATATAGTTAAAGGCGGTGAGTACAAAAAGGCAGATGTTTATTATGATTTTAATGAGCGTGTGCTTAGAATTACGACCACGAATGAGTCTGCGGAGTTTATCAGGGAGTGTGCCGTAGGTATGTACAGGCAGCTTGCAGGAAAGGAAATTAAGCAGCAAGTGGCGTATTACGCCGGCAAAATGGGCGTTACATATAACAGGATTTTTATAAAGGAGCAGAAGACAAAGTGGGGAAGCTGCAGCAGCAGGGGCAATTTGAATTTTAACTGGAAGCTTGTGCTTATGCCGCCGGAGATTCTTGATTATATTGTCGTACATGAGCTGGCGCACAGAATCCAGATGAATCATTCTCCTGCATTCTGGATGCAGGTGGAAAAGGTGATGCCCGATTACAAAAGGCGTGCCGGGTGGCTTAAAAAGCACGAAAGAGAGTATATGAAATATTAATATTTCTCTTAAAGCCTGTTAAAAATTAATGCAGGGTTTATTGCCTGAAGTAACCAAATTTTAAATATTTTCAATGAAGACTACTGAAAGATAAGAGCATGATTATATGATTTTTAGTAATCAGTAATGATAAAGGAGCATTTATTTTATGGCATACAAACACATCAAAACAAATGGTATCGGTTGGCTTCGTGATTTTGAGGGAACCGACGCATGGTACTGGGGAACTGATTATACTGACGGAGATTTGTACGAGGCAGAGGAGCTGTTTTCGGACGGACACAGGATAAATAAGAACCGCCTGATATTTGTTTCATATCCTGAGGGGGCAGTTTATGAGCCGGTTAAGTCGAAGGAAGGGCAGTACTTTGGCAATGCTGTTTTTTACGAGGACAGCATATTCTTTTTGCTGGCAGATTTTAATGAAAGGGAATTATTAATATATAAGTATGTGCCGGGAGCATTGGAGGCTTCGGTTTATGAGAGGCTTTCGCTGGAGAGTGTGAAGAATTGCTATAACCTGATGCTTGAGATTAGCCCGCTGACGCTTACAAGGCAGGGAGACGAGGGACGTTTTCAGGTGGTCTGGCCTGATAAGGGCGATTTTGAAATAGAGCCTTCAGAATCATTTGATATGAGGGACGGCGACAGGCTGATTTTTTCAAAGTGGTTTGAGGACCCGGATTACCGTGAGGAGATTGTTGTCCGAAAATACCCTTCAGGAGAGGTAATAAAGCAGCTTAAGGGCAGCCTTAAGCACATGCCGGATGGACAGAAATGGATTCTGGAATAAAAATAATTAATTTTAAAGCAGATAATTCGATATTTAATGGCAAAACAGACTAAAAATATTAATAAGTAGTATTTTTAATTATAAAATTATGTGCTATACTTATGTGTAATGATGTTCAGACTGAGGTTTTAGTCTGATGACACTTTTGAAAATGAAAGGCAGGTTTTTAGATTGGCAGAAACTAAGATAATGCTTGGCAATGAGGCTATTGCCAGAGGAGCATATGAGGCTGGAGTAAAGGTTTCAGCGGCTTATCCGGGTACGCCTAGTACAGAGATAAGCGAGAACATTATCAAATATCCTGAGATTTATGCAGAGTGGTCACCGAATGAGAAGGTTGCGGCAGAGGTTGCAATCGGAGCATCACTTAGCGGTGTTAGAGCTATGGCATCAATGAAGTGCGTAGGTCTTAATGTTGCAAGCGACCCTCTTTATACAGATGCATACATAGGAGTAAACGGCGGTCTTGTAGTCGTTGTTGCAGACGACCCGGGACTTTACAGCTCACAGAACGAGCAGGATACAAGATGCATTGCAAGAGCAGCGATGATTCCTGTAATTGAGCCATCTGACAGTGCAGAGGCTAAGGAATTTACGAAGCTTGCATTTGAGCTTAGTGAAAAGTATGATACACCGATTATTTTGCGTACAACTACCAGACTTGCACATTCGCAGGGCACGGTTGAGCTTTGTGAGCGTCAGGAGATAGAAGACAAGCCATACGAGAGAAATCCGCAGAAGAATGTTATGATGCCGGGCAATGCAAAGGTGCGTCATATTTTTGTTGAAGAAAGATTGAATAAGATGGCAGACGATGCCAATACTATGGAGATAAACAAGGTTGAGTACAATGATACATCAATCGGTGTGATTACAAGCGGTATTCCTTACCAGTATGTTAAGGAAGCACTTCCGAATGCATCAGTGCTTAAGCTCGGTCTTGTTCATCCGCTTCCAAAGAAGCTTATTGAGGAGTTTGCTTCAAAGGTTGATACTCTTTATATCGTTGAGGAGCTTGAGCCTGTTATTGAGGAGCAGGTTAAGTCATGGGGCATTAAGGCTATCGGTAAGGAGATATTTACTGTACAGGGTGAATACAGCGCCAACATGTTAAAAGAAAGAATTCTTGGACAGAAGCTTGAGCTTGAGGCAGCCGAGAAGGTTCCGGCACGTCCTCCGATTCTGTGTCCGGGATGTCCTCACAGAAGCGTTTATACAGTTATGAAGAAGTTAAAGCTTCATGCAGCAGGCGATATCGGATGCTACACCCTTGGCGCAGTTCCTCCACTCAGCGTTGTAGATACTACAGTCTGTATGGGCGCAAGCATCAGTACGCTCCATGGTATGGAGAAGGCAAAGGGCAAGGATTACATAAAGAACTGGGTAGCTGTTATCGGTGATTCAACATTCCTTCACACAGGAATCAATTCTCTGATGAACATGGTTTACAACAAGGCTACAGGCACAGTTGTAATACTTGATAATTCCACAACAGGTATGACAGGTCATCAGGACCACGCCGCTACAGGTAAGACCCTTATGGGCGATACGACATACATGATAAATATTTATGGCGTATGTAAGGCAATGGGCATAGAGCATGTATACGAGGTAAATGCTTTCGATATAGCAGAGCTTGAGAAGGTATTAAAGCGCGAGGTCGCAAGAGACGAGATTTCAGTAGTTATCACAAAGTCACGCTGCGTACTCTTAAAGGGCAATGTATTCAAGGAGAAGTGCGTGCCTGTGTCTGATAAGTGTAAGAAGTGCGGTGCATGTCTCAGACCGGGATGCCCTGCAATTACAAAGAATGAAGACGGTACAATTAAGATAGATCAGACTATGTGCAACGGCTGCGGCCTTTGTATGCAGCTTTGTAAGTTCGGTGCTATAGAAAAGGTAGGTGTGTAGTTATGGAGACAAAGAATATTATGATTGTCGGCGTAGGCGGACAGGGTACACTGCTTACCAGCAGAATCTTAGGTGGAATTACTACAAAGGCTGGCTTTGATGTAAAGCTTTCAGAGGTGCACGGTATGGCACAGAGAGGCGGAAGCGTTGTTACTTATGTAAGATACGGCGAGAAGGTTACAGAGCCTATAGTAGAAGAGGGACAGGCAGACCTGCTTATTGCCTTTGAGAGACTTGAGGCGCTTCGTTACGCTCATTTTCTTAAGAAGGATGGCGTTATGATTATTAACGACCAGAGAATCGACCCTATTACAGTAGTAACAGGCGTTGCAGAATATCCTGAAGGAATAATCGAGAAGCTTTCCGCAAAATATAAGGTTATCTCAGTAGATGCCATGGCAGAGGCACTTAAGCTTGGTAATTCAAAGGTATTTAACACAATCATCATCGGTCTTGCCGCACAGCACATGGATTTCTCAAAGGATGAGTGGCTTCATGTAATCGAGGAAAAGGTGCCTGCAAAGACTATTGAAATCAATAAGAAGGCATTTGAGGTTGGCTACAATTTAGGTAAATAAATAAAAGCAATTGCGTTGCTTTAAAACAGAGCTTCGCAGTTGTTTAGAGATAATACAAAAAGCTGCTGCATGATTTTAGGCTGTGCAGCAGCTTTAATAGGCTTGAAAGGATTTGGCACAATGGTAATAGATTTTCATACTCATATCTTCCCGGATAAGATTGCTGAGGGTACAATAAAGCACCTTTCGCAGTTCGGGGGCATTAAACCTTTCGCAACTGGAAACCTTGACGGTCTTATTGATGTGATGAAGGCGGGCAGCATTGACTGCTCGGTAATCCTGCCGGTCGTAACAAGACCGCAGCAGTTTGACAGCATTACAAGGTTTGCGGAAGAAATAAATAATACTGATTTTAGTGACAGGGGCGTAAAGCTTATTTCCTTTGGAGGAATTCATCCAGACACCGGGGATTACAAGGGGCAGTTAAATATCCTTTATTCTAAAGGCTTTAAAGGAATTAAGCTTCATCCGGATTATCAGCAGACCTTTATTGACGATATAAGGTATTTAAGAATTATCGAGTATGCTTCATCATTAGGTATGATTATCGTTGCACATGCGGGATTTGACGTGGGCTATCCGCAGCTTACGCATTGCACGCCGGATCGGGCGAAGCGCATGCTTGACGAGGTAAAGCCTGAAAAAATGGTACTTGCCCACATGGGTGGAGTGTTCATGGGAGAATGGGTTGAGCAAATCCTTATGGGCGAGAATGTTTATCTTGATACAGCCTATGTAGCAGATATCATGGACAAAGCACATTTTGAAAGAATGGTAAGAAAGCATGGTGCAGACAAGATATTATTTGCTTCGGACAGTCCGTGGAAGGATCCGGGCATGATGAAATCAGTTATCGAAGGTCTGGCTCTTACCAAAGAAGAGAAAGAAATGATTTTGGGAAGGAATGCCGAAGGGCTTTTGTATTGAAACCGGATATATAATGTTTATTTTTTGCTTAAAAAATAAAGATGTTCCGAATTGTGAGAGGTCTATATCTTATGATAAATTATTGCTGAAATTATTATTATGACATAGTACGAATTATTCGGCATATGGATTATATAATAGTATATGGACATACTACACTGGATATGGTTCTGATGATTATCCAATAGCAAATTCTATATGGATTTATCGAGCTTTCTCCTACTGTGGATTAAGTTATAGTTATTTAAATGGAGGATTAACAGGACAACAAATAAGCAACAATCTTTCTCAGTAATGTATATGAATTGGAGATATTCATATTATTAAATAAGGAGCTTTGAGATTATGAATAAACGCAGTGCTATTTTTATTATAATTGTTTGGTTAGTTGCCTTATCATCATGTGAATCCCCCAAAAACATTGAAATTGACAGTTATGATGCAAATAAGGAGAATAGTGAATTGTCTCAGTCTGTGGAAGATTATACTGATAATATAACAATCAATGAGACAATAACATTAGAAGAAATTATTGTTACAAAAGAAGAACTTGTGAGTACAGAAATAATGACTGATATACCCGATGGCTACAATCAGTATAATTTTTGGCCACCAAAGATATTATATAGAAATAATGTATATGCATATGATGACATTATTTCAAATTGTGGCGAAGAATGGATTAATAAAAATACAAAGTTTATATATTTAGGAGTGGCTAAATATATTAGTAGCAAAGATTTCAAGTCAACAGATGAAACTTTCGCTACGACTTACTATGGTAAAGATATAAAGGTGTATCAATGCAATGAGGACTGCTCTGTGCTTGCTGCATTGACTGACGATAATAATGTTGTTCTTTTTGTTGAAGGAAACAGCTATTATGATATTGAGCAGCGTAATGAAAAAATCAAAAGCATATGGTTGTTATATTAATATCAAAATAGCCATTATGATATTTTATTATCACTTGAGGTGATGATTGCTAACTTAATTGATAGAGGTATATGATGCTTAATAATAAGATTATAATTAGGGGGATGTTATGGACAATATAAAAAAGATTGCAGCAAAATACAAGCCATACTTAATAATTCTTGCGGTGGTTTTACTGCTTGAAGTATTTTTGTTCAATGGAAGAACATTTTCGCTTATAGGCGGCGGTTATCAGAATATGCAGCTTCCGCTGTATTCGGCGCAGATTAACGGAGGTGAGTTATCCGGCAAGGGTGTCAGCGCAACAGGTGGAACCATGTCGATTGAGTTTAATAACATAAATCAAAAGATTAGGACACTGTATGTTGAGCTTTCTGATATGGACAAAAAGACCATAACAAAGAAAATTGACATTGCATATAAGGATGCGACATATTCAGAAGAGTACAGAAGCGCATGGACGACATCGGATTTTAAGATAATAAATAATAACAAGAGAAGCTTTTACACCACGCTTAATGTGTCGGGCGAGGTAAAGGACTTAAGACTTAAGATTCCGGTAGATAATAACGAGAAGCTTGCGGTAAAATCAGTAGAAATCAATCCGACGATACCATTTAAGTTTTCATTTATCAGGGTTTTGAGTATATTTGCGTTTATAAGCTGCATTTATATATTGTGGAGCAGCAGGTCGCTTAAAAAGGCGTTTAAAGACAACACGAAGCTTTGTCAGAATGTCTTTTCTATTGTAACAGCGCTTGTAATAATTATAATGTGTTTCTTTACGTACATTGCACACACAGCGAACGATTTTTCAATGATTGAGGGTATCGGGCTGAAAAACGGAAACCAGATATCCAAGGAGCTGGTCGATGCTTTTGAAGCCGGACAGGTATCCTTGCTTAAGACACCAAGTGATAAGATGATGTCTCTTGAGAATCCTTATGATTATTCACAGAGAATTGCGGCAAATGTAAACTCTGAGGCGTGGGACCACTGCTTATACAACGGCAAATACTATTCATATTATGGTATAGGTCCGGTGCTGACATTGTTCCTGCCATATCATAAACTTACCGGATATTATTTTTCAACGGAATGGGCGGTACTGATTTATTCAATTATCGGTATAATATTCTTATCAAAGCTTTACAGAGCCTTTGTCAGCAAATTTTTTGCAAAGACGCGCTCAAGCCTTGTTGTTATGGGGCATTTTATGATTATGGTATCCTCCGGTATATTCTTCTCGGTGGTAAGACCTATGTTCTACGAGATTGCGATATCCTCTGCATTTGCGGCGGTGGCAATCGGGGCATACTTACTTATTACTGCAAATGTTATCGGGGAGGGCGAAATCAATCATAAGAGACTGGCAGCCTCTACAGCATTTTTAGGCTTTGCGGTGCTTTGCAGACCTACGACAGCCGTTTACTGCGTTGCATCACTTGCATTCATATATTTCGGCTTCAGAAAGGTATGCAAGGCGGACAATTATTATAAGAATAAAAAGTGGAACAACAAGCTTAAGTATCTTGCATGTGCGCTTATACCTTATGCGTTTTTTGGCGGACTGCAGATGTGGTACAATTATGCAAGATTTGATTCACCGCTTGATTTCGGTATCAATTATTCGCTCACGATAAATGATTTTACTGCGTCGGAGTTTCATATCCATTTCGCAGTAATAAGCTTCTTTGCATTTTTGTTTGCGGTACCGCAGATTATACCAAACTTTCCGTACATTTCGGGCGAGTTCAACAAGCTTAACCTGACAGGATTCTATTTTGCGGATGATATTTCAACAAAGGGTCTTGCAATCGGTGCAATCTTCAGGGCGCTGCCAATCTTCTCATATTTATTTGGCTTCAAGGCGTTAAAGAAGCTGGAGAAGAAGGCAAGAATCATTCCGACAGTGTTAATCGTTCTGACCTGTTTAATTGCTCCTGCGGCAATTATATTCTCAAGCTGGGAGAGCGGCTTTGCAGTAAGATATTATGCTGACTTCTCATGGCAGCTGCTCATCGGCGCACTTGCAATAGCATTTTTCCTGTTCGAAAAGTGTGATAATGAGGGCGTGAAGAGAATAGTTGAGGGCGTGTTTATCGTCATGACTGCATTGTGCCTTATTGTAAATGCGGGACAGATATACAATTTTATCGTTGCGGCAGCAGGACTCAACAACTACACATCAGCAGAGTGGGAGTGCAAAATACTTGCATTTGCAAGGCTGTTTGATTTCTGGATATAGGAGAAATGCCGGCGCAAGGAATGACAAAGCTGTATAGGATGTGAAATGCCGACGCAGGGAATGACACTGTTGCTTAAGGCGTAAATGCCGGTGGCAGAAATAAAGTGCAGAGGATATTTTTGTGAGACTGGGTTTGGATGACGGGAGGAAAATGTATGTGGAATGGAAAGATGAAGGCTGTCACGTTCAGCTATGATGACGGCGTAATACAGGATGGAAGACTGGTCGATATGTTCAACAGATACGGGCTGAAATGCACATTTAATTTAAACAGCGGCATTCAGTCTAAGGCGAATTTCTGGTATGACAGGATGGGTACAAAGGTTGAGCATATGAATGTCAGGGGCTTGAAGGAGCTTTATGTGGGACATGAAATTGCGGCCCATACGCTTACTCACCCACTACTTGAGGAGCTTGACGACGAGACCATCTATAATGAAATCTGGCAGGATAAATGTATCTTAGAGGACAGATTCGGGCAGAATATAGTAGGGATGGCATATCCTTATGGTACCTACAATGACAGCATTATAAAGATTGCGCGCGAGTGTGGCATAAAATATGCAAGAACGGTAGAATACACCGAGGATTTTATACTGCCGGACGAGCCATTAAAGCTTGCGGCTACCTGCCATCACAAGAATACAAGGCTTATGGAGCTTGCGGACAAATTTATCGGGCTTGAGCCAAAGCAGCCTGCGATGTTTTACGTCTGGGGACACAGCTACGAGTTTGACACCTATGACAACTGGGACATGATGGAGGAGTTCTGCAAAAAAATATCAGGCAGGGATGATATTTTCTATGGGACGAATGCCGAGGTTTTGCTGGGCGTTGAAAAAGTATGAAATGTTTTGAAAAAAGCATATTTTTATGATAAAATGACTTTAATTTAAAGTGCACTTTAAATTAAAGTCATTTTTGGAGGCGCGCATGGAATATATTCATAGGGAATTAGTGAGAAAGTTTTTGAAAATGAATAAAGTATTCAAAGCGATTCTAATTACCGGTGCAAGGCTTGCCATATTCTTTAAGTGAATTGATTGGCAGGGAATCAAAATTTCCTAAAGCGGATATAAATCAATTCTTTGAAAACTATGTTGTAGGTGAGTTGGTTAGAAATAATGCTTATGGTGAAAAAGTAGCAAATTTAACTTATTACAGAGACACAAATCAAAAAGAAATTAATGGACTAGTTATATGCATGGCAGATGGAGTTTTCCCGATTGATGAGAAAAATATAATGATGCCGGCATGTATTATCTAGATAATAAAAATTAAATCATATAGAATGTACAGATTATAAAATTAAGCCGGCAAAAAAGTGGCATAATAATGTGTAACAGGCTGCAAAAAGCGGCAGAATGGAGGTTTTTTATGAAGATGATTAAGAAGACGAAGGAAAACATGGTTAAGTTTAAGAATGGTGTGGCAGCATTTATGGGTGATGACTGGGATGCAAAGGATAAGACACTTGCTCTGTTAGTTGCTGTGCTTTCAGGAGTGCTTATTGGAGTCATTCTTTCACCGATAAAGGGCGGAATTTTCAGCAACAATAAAATTGGCTGCGGTAATATCGGAAGGCTTGGCGATGAAGATTTTGATGATGATGACGAAGATGATGACGAAGATTAATTGCAGCGGTCAATTTTTCATCAGTCGCAATTTTAATACGAGATGATGATGAAGATGATTTAGAAGATTAATTGCATAACATTTTACGAAAGAGAGAGTTTTAAAGCATGTTGACTATCGGGTGTCATTTATCATCCTCGAAGGGCTTTGTGAATATGGAGCAGACTGCAATGTCGATTGGCGCAAATACATTCCAGTTCTTCACTAGAAATCCGCGTGGCAGCAGGGCAAAGGATATTGACGGGGATGATGTCAGAAGATTTCACGAGCTGGCGGCAGATGATGGCATAAGCGTTGTGCTTGCACATGCGCCTTACACCTTAAATCCATGCTCTGCGGACGAAAAAACAAGAGAATTTGCGAAGCTTACGATGGCAGACGACCTAAAGCGCATGGAATACATTCCGGGCAATCTGTACAATTTTCATCCGGGCAGTCATGTGGGACAGGGCAGCGATACGGGCATTTCAATGACAGCAGGACTTTTAAATGAACTGCTTACGCCAAACCAGACAACGACAGTGCTGCTTGAGACAATGGCTGGCAAGGGCAGCGAGATTGGCAGAAGCTTTGAGGAGCTTGCCGCAATTATTAATAAGGTGGAATTGAAGGACAAGCTCGGCGTATGTCTCGATACCTGTCATGTGTATGATGCGGGCTACGATATTGTAAATGACCTCGACGGCGTACTTTCTGAGTTTGATGATATAATAGGACTTGAAAGGTTAAGGGCGATACATTTAAATGACAGCAAAAATCCTTTCGCAAGCCACAAGGACAGACATGAGAAAATCGGCGAGGGCAGCATAGGCGTTGAAGCATTCGGAAGAATTATAAATCATCCTTTACTAAGGGGACTGCCATTCTTCCTTGAGACGCCGAATGAGCTTTGTGGATATGCGGCGGAGATAAAGCTGCTTAAAGAAATGTATATATTATAAAAATAATCTGCGATGGGACGCCGGATTTTACGGATGAATTATTGGCGGATTAAAGCTTGAAACATATAGTAATAACCGGCTGTGCTTGAAAAAAAGTTGATTATATGCTACACTTAAAAAATAAAATTTCTGAGATAGGAGATATGCGGTGCTGTTATTAAATGAAGCACTGTTGTATATCATCTATCGGGAGCGATGCGAAAGGAGATAAGATGAGAACCGATTTCAAGAAGAATACTGCAGTTGGCCTTTTCTTTGCTTCCTTTATGTTTTTACAGTTTGTAATACTGCGCATGGGCAATCAGGCCGGGTGCGGATTTTTGACAGACGGGCAGCAGGAAAAAGTATATGTTTTTTTGCAGGTCTTTGTAATCTGTGGCATCGCATTTCACATTATCCTTAATTCCGCTTTAAAAAAAGACCGCATTTTAAGGATTATATCGGTCGCCTCACTTTTCATTTGCGGCGTCTGTCTGGCATATATGCTTTTTGCACCTATAAATTCTGCGGCTTATATTGTCGTCACCTTTGCTGATGTTTTTTGCCTCGGTTTTATCGCTGGAAAAGTATATCTTGAAATGTCAAGGTATTATGCATCGGGATTCACGACAGGAATTTGTATGGGTATAGGGTATTCGATAGCACTGTTGCTTCAATTTCTGTTGCAATTACAATGGTTTATCAGGCCTGCCGTCACCGTATTTGCTTTTGCCACATTAGCGGTTTTGTGTTTCGTTTTTCTGCATGAAAATTCAGACGTAGAGATGTCAAAGGAAGAAGCGAATAGGATTCCTTTGAGAAAAATCATATCACCTTGTGTTATCGCGGCGGCATTCCTTTTATTTATTGCTTTTTACAGTGGGTATATACACCATCTGCAAATTATGTCAGGATATGCAAAGTATAATGTTTACACTTGGCCACGGCTTTTAATGATACCCGGAATGCTTGCGTTCGGTCTGATTGGAGATTATAAAAAAGGGAAGTATTTGCCGCTTACCGCTCTTTGTTTTTCAGTGCTTGCATTTCTCAATGTTGTGCTTGCCGGAAAGTCTGATACATATTGGCTGAACATGTGTCTGTATTATATCGCCCTGTCCGCCGCTGTTTCGTATTACAATATAACCTTCTGGAAACTTGCAGCAGGGACTAAAAACCCATCCATATGGTCTGTTGCGGGACGCATTCTTGACAGTGTTGTAGTTATCCCGCTTTGTCTGGTTTCACTGACAGGTGCATCGGCAGGTGTTGTACTTTCACTTAACATTGCTGCGCTTATTGTCGTTATCGTTGTGATGGCTGTAAACGGCGACTTTAATCTTTCGGAACGACAGGCGATTATGGAAAAGTCCGCAGACATTCAGATGTCAGAGGATGATGTACTGTCTTCCATCGCAGAACGTTATATGCTTACCCCTTCCGAGCTTCGGGTATTCAGATCCCTCGTCTTGACAGAGGATAAGCAAGCAGCTATTGCAGAAAAACTTTCGATAAAACTTAGAACTGTGCAGGCAAATGTTACGTCAATTTACCGCAAGACCGGTGTAAAAACACGTTCGGGTCTTTTACAGATTTATCATGATATACAAAAACAATAATAACTGATTTCAAACTCTCCTTCTACTTGAAGGGGAGTTTTTTTGTTATATAGGAAAGTCCGTGGAACTTTCCTATATAACAAAAAACGCTCCGCTAAGGATGCGCACTCGCGCGAGATGAATTTTTGCTGCTGAAGCATCACGCGCTCGGCACGAATAATGTCGCAAGCGACATTCTTAATTTACCCGAAGCTAGTATGCGTAAAACCGCAAGCCGCTGCGGGACGTTTTGCGTAAATCCGTAATTGACCGATTGTCAATATGCTCGTACATTAGTATAAGGAAAACTATATTATAAAATATAATTATTTTAAGAAAGGAACATTAAACCATGAAAAAAATAATAGTTTTGTTTATGATTACAATATTTGTGCTTTCACTTGCTTCGTGCTCAAAATCCACGAATATCGAGTCTACGGAAAATACTGAAAAGCAGGATTCAACTATAATTGAGTCTGAGGGAAACACCGAAAAACAGGACTCAAATATCACTGAGTCTGCGCAATCAGATACCGAAGCGCAAGCGTCTTCAGAGACCTTGCCTGATGGATATTACAACGTCGGTGATTTCACCGTTTTCGTCCCGGAGGGATGGACGGCAATTCCGGTTCCGGACCGCGACGATCCGTCGAAGATACTGACGTATGATATTCAGCTTGCAAAAGACGCCATTTACAATGAAGCTTCAAATACATGGAATACTGATGACGGAGTAAGCTTCTATGTCACGCTGCTGCCACAAGAAGACTTCGAGCGAGTCCCGGAAGGAAGAGATTACTACGCCAAGGATTTTGCGGTGACGGATATGGAAGATATAACAATCGGTGAACTGACATGGCACGGCTTTTCCGTCAATCCGATAGGCGCGCCGGTTTATATGATGTGGGCTGCAAGAGGCAACGGTGTTGGAGGATACTATACTTCTATCAGCACCGCTTACGATATGTCGCTTGAGGACGCAGATATTCAGGCAATACTGGGAAGCTTGAAGTGATTTTTGATAATTAAGGACATGCCGTTTAAATGAAAAGAATTATTGCCTTGACAAAAGTTCATTTAAAAAAGAGTGATTTAAAGTAGATGAACCTATATAAAATCAGAAAAACAATACGGAGATTTTCCGAATAATCAGGAAAGGAAGTATGTGAATATGAAGGAAAACGGTAAGATAAACTTCACGCCGTTTTATCTGTTCTGTACCTCGATTATAGCTATCGTGGTTTTGCCTAAATTTTTAATGGCTGTAATGATGATCGGATCGGGGAAGGCGTTGTCTGTCTGGCAGAGTGGATTTTGTTATAACTGCGGGTATGTTGTTGGGGGAGTGCTTTTTTATTTCGCACTTTCGGATACAAGAAAGCCACTGAAGGCGGTAAAGGATATTCTTTTTGGGGGGCTGAGTCTGCTTGTGATAAGGCAGGTCTTTTCCCTCGCACATAATTTCGGACCCTTGAGCGAGGCTGAGACAGGAAGTCTGAGCACGCCTGCCCTGGTGTTGGATATTGTCCTTCTAGTGCTTGAGGCACTGATTTTTGCGTATCTGCTGTTCGTATGGGTGCTGACAATCAGGGACGGAGAAGATGGTTTCGGAATCGGGAAAAGATTTTTGATTGCCCTCAAGGGAATAAAGGAGATCCTTCTTGGCGCCGTCATTTACGGCGTACTGAACTTTGGCGGCGGCTTCCTTTCGGATACATTTCTCACCGGTCTTGGAAAGAGCCGAACGGTGACGGCGTTTATCGTAAAGCTGACGGTACTGGCGTTTATAGTAGTTGTTGCTTTGTATTCGGTAATCTACCTGATGCAAAAGAGGGCGGACAGGCTGCTTGCAGATGGAAAAGGTGAGAAAACGGAAGAAGCGCCGATTGATTCGGAGAGCGGCGCAAATGATAATACTTCAAAAGAAGTAAAAAGGCTTTTTAAGACTCCGGAGTTTATAAGTATCGGAGCAATTCTTTTGACGATGATTATACTGAATATTATTTCGCTTTTCTTTGTGCCAGGCAGAAGCGGGGCTGTACTCGGAAGTCTAGGCGGTGGAATCTCGGAGAGTCTTGCCTATGCGGAGAAAAGAGACTATCTGATGGCCTTGAAATCGGTCGATATGGTGCAGGCGCTTCCAAACGCATGGAAAGCCTATCTTGATGGTGACGTTAATGCGGCAAGAGAGGCTTATGAGCTTGACAGAAATCTTTCAATGTCGGAGCTTTTGTATTATTATACCTGTGCGGAGAACACGGAAGGGACTGAAGGAGCAGACTCCGGACAAAATGCGCCGGATATAACCACGGCTCTCAGATCACATGAGGATGATGAGGTCTGGTATTTTGGCTATCTGGATATTCTTTCAAAAAAGGATACGCTTACCGACACCGAGCGCCTGGAAAAGAGACGGGTCATTATGGAGCTCGCGGCGGGAAACCGGTTCAACTGTGCCGCAATACTTCCGTCGGAACTGACGAAAGCCGATAGAAAAGAGATTTCAGAGAACATCGGCGTTTATGAAAATCTATCGGAAAGATTTGCCGACCAGATAGGCGTATGGGAGATACTCGAGCTTTGCGTTGAGAGGGACGGAGTAGATTCGGAAGCCGCATCACGAGTACTGGAGCTTGCTAAGGAGTATCCGGCAAGTGAAAATGTAAGAGAGCTTGTATATACAGTTATAATTGATTGCCTGAAGGATTATAAAACCAACAGCAAATATGTATATTATGTATATGAAAGGTCTTCTGCCAATAATATAGTGCTCGGGCTGATTGACGCTGCGAATGAGAATAAGGAATCGTTTGCGATGGGTGAGCTTGCAATCCGTGCCGCACAAAAGCTTATTTTGTATAATCATTCTTTAGACTACGCATTTCAGAATTCAATCCGTGATAAGACATATCCTGTCATCCTGAATTTCGACAGATTGTTTGATAACGAGTTTGAAAAAGATAAGGAACTTTCAGGTGACGAAAAGGCGAAAGTAAGAATTACCCACATTCTTGATATGGCTCAGGTGATGACGGATATGGAGTATTCTAAGGAGCTTCAAGAATATCTGGAAAACGCGCTGAAAACAGTATCTGATGAAAGAATAGAAAGTATGCTTGGGGCAGTCGCTCTTAAAAATGCCGATTATGATACCGCGCTTCCGATTTTGGAAAAGGAATACGAGGCAGATAAGGATGACCTTGAGCTGACGATGGAACTTGCTATACTGTATTTCAGAGCCGGTGATGTCACAAAATCCCTTGAAAAAGCAGTAAGCTTCACCGAAGGCATGTTATCCCCGGGAATTCTGGAGGAGAAGCCGCAGCTCGGAACGGACTTTACCGCGCTGATTGCGACATATATAACCGGAGATAAGGCTGTTGTGGATAAGAATATGGGCAAACACTGCGCATATGAGAATCTGACGGATGAACAGAAAAAGATCGTGGAAAAATCCAGACTTCTTTCTGAGATGCTTGACTGTGAATACCGCTACCAGTACAAATTGCTCGGGTATCTGATGAACGCGGGTGCAGAGGAGGACTACCGCAAGCTTGAGGAGGACGCACTTGCGTTTACGGAGGATTATCCGCTCCTCTCAACGGGATACTATCTCGCCGGCAGGATCTGCGGACATTATGCAAGGGAATTCCGAAACGATGAGGACGGCAGAAAAGCGCAGAATGAACTGATTGATTTTGATCGGGCAATCGAATTGTACAAAAAGTGCCTGAGCTTTGAGGACGATCAGCCCGCTGTATGGTATTCGCTTGCGCTGACGCTCAATCATGTAGAACGATACGAAGAAGCTTTGGAGGCGTGCGATAAGGCGGTTGCTAATGCGTATGATTCATGGTATTCACAATGGGGCGAAGACTATCACGGCTGGGGAATACTCGAACATGCCAATAATCTTGCCTCGGATATTAAATGGAAACTGGCGCAAGTCGGATAAAGAACAGGAGGTTACCAAATGATATTTACAGCGATATTAATGTTCGTGCTTGCTCTTCTGGGCATGCTTCTGTTTGATATGAAGATTCTGTTCGGAGTACTCATGGTTCTGTGTGCTGCAGGAGTGCTTGTAAACGAGATTGTGCTTAAAAAGAAAATTCAAAAGAATTATATCAGATTCATTATATTCGGCGTTTTAACAGCAGCATTTTTAGCCTGCGCAATACTGCCGGGATCGAGAATAACCGTGAAAACGGAGGGGATAAACCGTACGGATGATAATTCTTCTATTAACGAAGGATATGAAGATGATGCTACGGATTCCAAAGATGACGAAGAGCATCTGAAAACCGCAAGAGAGTATGTGGATAAAGAGAAATATCAGGATGCCGAAATGGAGCTTTATAATGTATCGGAGAGGGCAAAGAGAACGGAAGAGTATTATATCTTAAGCTCCGATATCACGACGGGCAAAAACGGATTTGAGAACAGCGTCGATCCATATTTTCTGAGTTTTCTTCTTGACGCAGTCAGGGATTGTCCCGGAAGTCTTATACTAAATTACAGAGCCGGAATAGTGGCGTATGCTCTGAACCGGTATATTACGGCGGAGAGTTATCTGACGAGGGCATTTGAGCTTGCTCCCGAAGATGATCCATATACGCCATATGCGCTTGCAGCAGTTTATAAGGAGCTTGGCGAGGATGAATACGCTTATGCGTTTATGACTATCGCCGAAAAAAACGGGATATTTAACACTGAAGAACGTGATAACGAATTGCTCGTAGACTGGTACAGAGATTTAAAAGATGAGTTAAAGGAAACGGAGGCGGCAAAATGAAGAGAACAAAAGAATATCGTTTAATCATAAAAGTATTGGCGGGAGTTCTTGTATGTGCGTTGTCGCTGCTCCCGTGTATGACCACGGCGCTTGCGGACTCTGTAATGAATGCAGGAAGAGCGTATGGCGTGTATAATTCACCGAATCAATCCCAGACAGCGACGTCTTCAACCAATAGCAGCGGCTGGTCTCCTAAGTTCGGCGACTTTTATGACGCATTTAATGAGATCAAAAATCTGGTCACCGGAGGAAAACAGGAATCGGGCAATAATAAGCCCGTGGGAGTCGACCCCACTGTGAGCAACGCTGTTGAATCAGTTACCGGAAGGGTCGGCAGCGGAGTCAACAGAATGACCGGAGCGGTCGATAACTTTGACAGACTCACAGACGGTAATTCCCGTTTTGATTCCGAAACGGCTGACCTCATAATCGACAGGGTACCTGCTGCGGTCAATTTTTCATCAAGCGTTACAGGCGAAAGCTCCTCGGGGCTGGTCGGAGGCTACGTACAGGATGTTACGGACAGAATCAGTCCAAATGCCGTTAACAATTATACGCGAAATGCCGGATGGACAAAAACTACTGACAGCTGGCTTAGAAGCGCGGGATCCTTTGGAATAACAGATGAGACGAATGAGTATCCTGAGGCAGTCAAAATATACAACAGAGACGGTAGAGATGCATATCAGAAGTATATCAACGACAAGATTAAAAACGATCCCGATTATCTCGATGCAAAGCAAAAAGGAGATGCCGCGAGAGGCTACTCCTCAAAGGATGCGGTTAATGCGTACTATCGCCGTACATATAATTCCAATACTAAGGGACTTGAGGGCGGACCAAACGAAAAGCCAAATATCTACCTCTATCCCGAAAGCCAGACTGATGTAAGGGTTACGCTTTTGGATTCAAATCAGATTACGGTCTCAATTCCTGAGTACCGGACAGACGGCTGGATGGTAACTGCTTATCCTGATGGCAGAATAACAAATGTTGATGGAATGGAATACAGATACCTTTTCTATGAGTCCAATATACAGGGGTATTCATTCCAATATGAAAATGCATTTTATCTTCCGGCGGGAGAACGCGAGAAAACATTTGAGAGGATACTTGCTCTTTATGGTTTAAATGAAACTGAAATAGAAGACTTTAAGGAATACTGGTGCAGCAGACTTTCAGAAGGCAGGGATTATTATATGTATCCACAGATAAATGAAGCCTGCGATCTTGTATCTCCTTTAGAGATTTCTCCTGCTCCGGATGCTGTTTTCAGACTGTGGTTCGTTTATAAGGAGGCAGACGCCAAAAACCCTGATATAGAAGAGCCGGCAGCAGAAAGCTTTATCCGAAACGGATTTACAGTTGTAGAGTGGAGAGGAATGGTGT
>JAFRXK010000059.1 GCA_017442865.1 Lachnospiraceae bacterium
AAAATATATTTTATTCTGGGCGGTCCGTTCGACTCCATAGGCGTTGCGCTTGCAACCTTTACGAGCCAGAACCTCGGTGCAAGAAAGCCTGACCGCATCAAAACCGGACTAAAGGATTCTCTTATTACGGGCGCGGTCATTTCCGTCATAAGCGGCGTCATTATCCTGCTGTTTGGGCGAAGCATCGCTCACATCTTTGTAAATGAACCGAGCGACGAGCTTATATCCTACATTTATACATACCTGATATGGTGCGCGGCATTTTTCATAAGCCTTTCGTGGCTTCACATATTCAAAAATATTATTCAGGGACTGGGCTACAGCAATATAGCGCTGCTTGGAGGCTTCGGGGAAATGCTTGCGCGAATCATATCGGCATTTTTCATAATACCTGTATTTGGCTTTACCGGTCTGTGCGCCTCAAATGTATTCTCATGGATACTTGCAGATTTGTTCCTGATTCCTGCGTATTTCTTTATCATCAAAAAGGTAAAAGCTTTATTTGCATAATGCAGATTTAAAAGCCGTCTGTGCATTATTTTACGCGCAGGCGGCCTTTTACATACGAAACGGGCTGCCAAAAGGCAGCCCGAAATATCACTTAATCATATCAAATATTATCTGTTCTTTAATGCTACTGCAAGAGCTCTTGCTACTGCACTCGCTACTACGAAGCATGCAATTGCCTCAACCAGTCCGTTAATACCTACAAATGCTATTACGAATGCAAACGGATTTGATGATCCGAGTGATTTAACAAAGCCCTGAATGTACTCTGTGTTGTAGAAGAAAATCACCAGGCAGCTCATAAAGAATATAGTATTCATAATCGGACATGCAAGACTTGCAATATAGTACGAAGGCTCCTTCATAGACTTCTTACTGTGCAATGCCTTAAAAATAAGTCCTGTAAGTAATCCTACAAGAATACGTGTCGGTACACATGTAATAAATGCGCCTACAGGATTGATGCTCAAAAGTGCCGCACCAAAAGCGCTCATACCGAAGCACTGATAAAAGCTTGTAAGTCCGAACACACCGCCAAGTATGGCACCTGCCTTCGGTCCGAGAGTAATTGCACCGATTGCTACGGGTACTACGATTAATGTAATCTCAAGTCCCAGTGTCTTAATGTAGCCAAGTGGTGTCAGTCCCATGATAAGAATTAATGCTATAAGCACCGCCAATTCCACCATGTAAGTTACCTTGCTGTTTCTGTTTTCCATTGTACACTCCTTCCGAGGATGTCTTAAAATAAGCTCCTCTGTAAATGATGCATTTTCATAAGAATAATGCTCATGTATAAGTTACCATACTTTCCACAAATGTTCAAGTTCAATATTTAATACAATCTTATCGGTTATCATACGCATAACACACTTAACTTTATTTTCATTATTAACTTATTTTAAGCTATTCTTCCTGTCTATTGAATCTATGCTGACAGGCTTATCCACACACTTCACCAGATACAGACCATATGCAATCATAATAAAAATAACAACTATGTGTGTAACCCAGTTCATAAGAGATGATGCATTGTCCGAGGCAAACAATGAGAATACATCAATTATGCTATGAGCAAGAATACAAGGAAAAAGACTGCCGCTCCTGTAGTACGTCATTGTAAATGCAAAGCCGATTGCAATAGCAAAAACAATCTGCAACAAGGTCTCGGTCAGCTCATGCCCTGTAAAAAGGTTAATAATGTGTCCAAGTCCAAAGGTGACAGAGGAGACAATCACGGCTGTAATGACACTGCCGTCCTTGAGTATCGCCTTAAAAAGAAAGCCTCTGAAAATCAGTTCCTCAGCGAAGCCTACAAAAGCCATGGATATTACGGCGAAAATCAGTCCCGGCAGCTGGTATCTTGGTGAAACACCTCCCCAAAGATTGCTGCTTGCAGCAATCCACAGAGGAATAAACCACAACATAGCCTTGTTATTTTTTGCCCATCCTGACAGGCCGTATTTCTCCATAAGTCCATATTTCCATACAAACAGGAACATAAGCAGTGAAATAAGTACAAGCCAAATCGTCATATATGGGCTGTCATCGCCTAGATTTCGCAGATTTCCCATAGAAACCGTGTATAGAACAATCCAAAAAACTGCAAACAATATCTCATTTTTTTCATAAAACTTCTTCATCATTTTTCCTCCTGACTGACAGTAATGACCGCACCGTTAAATGCACGTTCCAGATGAAAAGCAACAAGCTCCTCGTCAAATTCCAAAGTGTTATTTGCTATGATGCTTGCGTATCCATGCACAAACAGAGCGACAGTTAAGAACACTTCCTTGGTTTTATCGATATCCATTCCCAGACCATCCTGCATGGCAAAGAGAATCGGCATCAGCTCATCAGAGTTAATCATCTCCAACAGATTGGTTTCCTTTGCATATCCGGACTGGAAAAGAAAACGGAAAAGGTGTGGCTCATTTATTGCAAAACGAATATAATTCAAACCGATTTCCAAAACAGGGTCTCTGTTCCCTGAAAAATTCATCAGATACTCTGTATGAAAATGATTTACATGAGAATAGATGGCTTTCTTTAAATCATCCATCGTTTCAAAATGATACATGACCGGCTGTGTAGAGCAATTCAGCTTTTGCGCAACTGCTCTTGCATTGATTGCCTCCGCCCCCGCTTCACGCACGACTTCCATCGCCGCATTCACAATCATATCCCGTGTTACCTTGCTTTTTGGCGGCATATTATCCCTCCTTAATAATAACATTTGTTATATAACATTAATTATAAATAAAGTGTCCGGTTCTGTCAATATTATTATTAAAAAAGCAGGGGAATACTTCCCTGCGAAGTGCCCCCTGCCATGCCATGTGTCTTTATATTACTGAACCGTACCTGTAACCGTAAGCACGCTTACGCCCGGGTTGATTGCCCATGCGCCGGTGTCAGGGTCCTGTGTATAGGTTGCGGCAGGAACTGTTATCCGGCCTGGAACCGTTGCAAATTCACCTGTAGTACTGTCATAGGTGTAGTCATCAGAAATTGTCTTTATAATATTATCAAACTCTACACTTATCGGATTGAGGATAGGATTGAATGTGTCTGTCACAGCTACATTATCAGCTGTTCCTGCCTCCGTATTACCATAGTTCTGTATTACAAACGTATAGGTCAATTGTCCGTTTTCTGCTACTGAATCAGGGAAGAGAGATTTGCTGATTGTAAGGAAGGCATCGTTCGCCGCAGTAATCGTCTCTGTTACAGTCACATCAGAAACACCTGTACCCGAAACAACCGCTTCATTCACAATCTCCGAACCAGTCGCAAGCGGTGCATACTGGTTAACCGCTGCCTGATATATTACTGTCGCATTTCCATCAGCAGGAACATTTATTCCGCTTATGACAAGCGGTGCTCCTGCAGTAACAGCCGGTGCTGCCTGAAGCACGCCATCGCTGAAATATCTCACCGAATCCTCAACATAGGTTAATGGAACGAGTGTCAATGTTTCAAATGTATATTCACCAAGATTATCCGTTATCGTAAGGTTATTAACATCAGTAGTACCTGAATTAGTTATGCTTATAATATAAGTCACAACATCATTTGCCCTGTATTCGCCCGGAACTGCCGTCTTAGACGCTGAAATCACCTCTATAATCTCACCGCTCACAATATTTGAGCTTGTAACGGTGTTATTGTATGAAAGGATTGCCTGATTATAAAAAACTGCCATTTATTTACCTCCAATATTTCAAGGAAAATTAATTCCTTTGCTATATAGTATGCAGGCATTTCTTATCTGTTACAGGCATGTTTTAATACAGTTAACTTCACACAATGTGCCACGATATACCTGCTTTATCAGCCGTATATATTTTTTAGAGTGCCTTGTCAACTCATCCGCAACGAGTGCAACATCTTCTCATCAGTTGCAGACTGGCTTTCCTATGGTTTTATCTCCTCGGATTTCTGTCGAACTCCGGATTGTAGAAATAGAAGTTCTTAGGGTCTAAATCCTCCTGTACGCGCCTTAAGCCCTCGCCAAACCTCTGGAAATGGACGATTTCTCTTTCACGAAGGAATCTTATAGGGTCGCATACCTCAGGGTCTTTTATAAGTCTTAAAATATTGTCGTAGGTCGAGCGTGCCTTTTGTTCTGCGGCAAGGTCCTCAACCAAATCAGTAATTGCATCGCCCTTGCTCTGGAATTCACAGGCGTTAAACGGAATGCCGCCCGCTGCCTGCGGCCACAAAGCAAGAGTGTGGTCAACATAGTATTTGTCAAAGCCCGACGCAACAATCTCTTCCTCGCTTAAGTTCTTGGTAAGCTGGTAAATGATTGTACATATCATTTCGAGATGAGCAAGTTCTTCAGTACCGATGTCGGTTAATAAGCCTGCTATTTCCCTGTAAGGCATTGTATACCTCTGCGAAAGGTATCTCATAGAGGCTGCAAGCTCACCATCAGGACCGCCGAACTGACTTATTATTATCTGCGCCATCTTGGCATCAGTCTTTGTAATATTTACAGGGTACTGCAGACGTTTTTCATAATTCCACATTTAGCAGCTACCTCCTTCCCAAGGCATAGGCGATTTAGTCCATGACCAGCAGCCGCCCTCAACATCTTCAAGCGTAACCGGGCCAAACTTTTCGGAATACTCTTTTCTTGCCTTTACATACTGCTTCTTCATGCACATAAAATATTTAAGCGCCTCATCATCATCAGGGTGCGTATCAAGATAAAGAGAAGCTTCGTCAACGGCAAAGCCGGCTTCGAGCATTGTTATATATTCCTGTCTCATTAATTACGGCACCTCCCCTTAAAAAACGGCTTATCTAAGGCTTCAAAAATTGTTCCTCTCTGAAGTCCTTTATTTAACGGATAAACATCCTCCCATTCCTGCCAGGGTACATACGCCATGGCAACCGGAAAGCCCTTCATATCTTTCTTTTTCTCACAGGAATTTCCGCTATTGTTACCGAAAACATTTTCGCTGTTGCCACATACATTTCCGTTATTGCCGCAGGCATTACCACTGCTGCCGCAGGCATTTCCGCTATTGCCACATACATTTCCGCTGTTGCCGCAGGCATTTCCGTTATTGTTATTATTGCATCTGTTGCAGCCCTGCTGCATACTGCCTGCAACACGTCTGTTGTCTGCCATTGTACGGTTACAGCCGCAGCGGTTTGAATTATATCTGTTCACTTAATGCTCCTTTCAAAATTCACGTTATATAATTAGATTATGAAATGGAGCCTTAAAATGTTAAATGCAGACCACCGAAATGGTCTGCATCTGATATTAATATAACTGTTCAAATGTTTCATAATGGTCGCCTGTGTAGAATATAAGGCCGTCATTTGAAAAGACGATACGCTCTGCGCCTCTGCTCTTACCCTTGAAATTGATATCACACTCGTAATAGATTCTTCCGTCCTTTTCAGGTAGCAGTCCTTCCATGTTGCCGAAGCGGTCGCCTCCTATGCTCATGTGGTCGGTCACATCCCACAGATTCTTTCTTCCGCTTACCCAGCCAAGCTTTTTAGCAGCCTTTTTGGTGATAAAATTCGATGGAAGCTTTCCATAGGTATGTATATAAAGCGCGACCTCATCCTTTGTAGAATACTGACCATCCTCCCTGACAGTAATTCCGGAGCCTTCCGTCTCCTTTACAGTCTCCGGGGCTGTACTTTGTGCCTGCGTTGTTTCCTCACGTCTGGTTTCCTTCTGGGTTTCCTTTTGTGTTTCCTTCTCGGTTTCCTTTTGCGTGTACGCCTCAGTCGTATCTGCTTCAAGGCTCTGCTCTCCCGCCTGCGTCGTATCCTCTTCCCAGATATACTCATCGGTGCTGTCCTGTTCCTCCGAATCGGTTATCAGCACCAGCTCTTCAGAAGAAGCCTGCTCTATTGTATTGACGGTTTCCTGTGGTATATTGACATATCCGCTGTCAAGTCCTTTTTTAATTGCAAATAATGCTAATAATATAACCACAACAGCAATAATGCCAATTATAATTTTTCTCTTATTCACTTCATATCCTCCGTGATACAAAAAATTGAGACGCCTGATATATGGTATCGGTTCAAGTCCGGTCTGCCCTGCCTGTGCAGGCTACGCTTAAGCCCGGCTGACATTCTTCCTTTCCGGGTATACCACATATCAAAGCTGTCTCAACTATTTTACATTATAACAGGTATAAATTTCAATACCTATTCTTCAAATGACTGCTCTCTGAGTGCTTTTTTTCTTCCGCTCATAAGTCCTCCTATCTTCCCGGACTCCTTTGCGGACAAAGCTCTCCAGCCGCCTTCAATCACCTTATCATACACCCCGATTTCCTCTGCAATTTCAAGCTTCAGCTTCTCTTCGGGAGTAAGATTATTTAAATCAATCTTTTTATTCTTCCTTGCCATATCCCGCACACTCCTTTATTAACACTTTTTAGCTTAGTGTCTTTATTAAAAGTATCACCGCTTTCGCAGAGGATATGCATTAAATTGTCTCAGGAAGTGCATCATAACTTTTTCAAAATATAAATTATCATTATCACGAACGCATCGAACAATTCTACTCAATATCCTCGCCTTGTCCGTCGATAATATCGCTTTCCTCAGGAATAATAAAATATGCAACGATGTAAAGTATAAGTCCTGTTCCGGTAAGTCCAAGCAGTGCCCACACAAGCCTTACAATGTTAGGGTCAACATTTAAATAGAGTCCCATGCCTCCGCATACTCCGCCGATTATCCTGTCCTTTTTTGAACGAATTAATTTCTTCATAACAATTCACCTCTTTTTATAATTTTATCTTATTTCCACATCAATATTTCCCAGGTTGCCCTTCAAAACCAGATTCTTATCTGCGCCATTGTCAACAGTAACCTCTTTGCTTAAGCCTGAATACTCTTTGCCGTTGAGCTCAATATTTCCAAGGCTGCCTTCTATTTTGTAATTGTAATCATCAAGGTTGCCTCTGAGATTAAGCTCCACATTGCCCATATTACTTTTTACATTGATATCACCATCAATTTCGCCGTTCAACTCGGCGTTTCCGGCATCAAGCTTTACATCAAGATTCCCGGCATGACAATTATTCAAGGTGAGATTTCCTGCTGCACATTTTAATTCCAAGCCCTTATGCAAATCTATATCAGTAATCTCGAAATTACCGGCATTTATCTCAATAATACAGCCATTGCCGCTAAGCCCCTGCCACTCGACATTTCCTGCGTTAAGCTTCACATTTACTGATGAAAACTCTGCATCAGCAGGAATTGTTATATAAACCTTATTGTTTTTGTGCCAGCCAAACAATGGTATAAAATTAAAGATACTTTTTTTGCTGTAAACTGCACCGCTTATATGCCACATTCCGTCAGCATCCACAAAGGTCTCAAAATCGCTTCCCTCATATTCAGGGTATCTTATCGAAAATGCTTCACCCTGTGAAATCTCATAATCTCCTGCTGAAATTTCAAAGCTTATTGAGTCAACATTTTTATATTCCTCATATTTCAAATCCTTAACGTTTGCAGTTTCATTATGATATTCGTCCCTGAGATGGCTCGCTGCTCCCATGCTAAAGGCTGTAGCGACTGCAATAGCTCCCAGTATAATAAATATAATTGCTATGATAAGGCTTATTATTGCACCCTTTTTCATTACTGATTACCTCCCTTTTTCTTAGTAAACAGGCTCTTAATCCAGCGAAACAATCCCGGAAGCATCTTAAAGTAATAAAGCCAGAATATGATAAAGCCTAAAATACCAAGACCTATAAGAATAAGACCGGCTCCGCACCAGAGCACTCCTACTGCCGCATCTGTTGTAAATCTTATTACACCTGCTATGATTGCCCCAATACCGCCTACAGTGAACGCTATCGGCAGAACTATCACCAGAATACAGGCTGCTAAAAGAATGCCAAACAGCGCCGAGATAAGTCCGATTGCCGTTCCTGCCAGTCCAGCTATAACCGGTAAGCCGATAATACATGCAATAACGATTAAAACTATCGTCAGAGTGTTGTCCTTCTTTTCAGGTGTCTCACCCTTATTATCTCCGCCTTCACCTGCGCTATTAATCTTAGCAGGAAGGTCTTCTGTTGTGTAATTGCCTGTATTATAATTGTTTGTATTATAATTGTTTGTATAATCATTGTCCGTATTGTAATTATTTGTATAATTATTGTCCGTATTGTAATTATCTTTGTCGTAATTGTCCTTGTTGTAAATACCTCCGCCTGTATAGCCCTCAAGCCCCTCTTTTATAGTTGCCGCTACCTGCTCCGGGCTTCCCAGCTCATTAATAACATTCTGCTCGTTTAAGATTCCTGCATCATCAAAGTACTCTCTGTAATATGTTAATGCTTCCTCCCTCTCTGACTCGCTCACATCACTAAGCAGATTAGAAAGTCTATTCATAAATTCATATCTGTTCATTCTCTCACCTCGCTAAAATCTTTGTAATCTTACTGCTGTAAGCAATCCATTCAGAGCGGTAAAGCATAAGCTGCGCCTTACCTCTGTCCGTAACCTTATAATATCTGCGGTTGCGCCCGTTAAATTCCTTATCGAAAGTCACAAGACATTCATCCTTCTGCAGCCTTCTAAGCACAGGATATAATGTTGACTCAGAGACCTCAATAACATCCCTGACCTCCTGGGTTATCTTATATCCGTAGGTTCCTTCATTATCTGCAGATACGACCGCAAGTACAATAGCATCAAGTAATGCTGCTCCGGTATTAAATACCATACTACCGACCTCCATTCATATCTATAAAGCATAATATTATACATCATATAATATTGTTTACATTCAATACTATACAGCATATAATATTGTATGTCAATATAATATTTTAAATTTATAAATAATATTCGCAAAAAAAGAGCCCGTTTAGGGCGGCCCTCATAAGAAAGTTTTATAATTTTCAGAAATGGCATGATCTTCGGGTCATGCCATTTCCTGCTCCATCAGTTCACTCAGTGGGATGAACCCTATCAGATCGTAGCAGATATGGATGCTCTGGCGGCGTTTTCCGCTGCTTTTGTCCGGAGC
>JAFRXK010000060.1 GCA_017442865.1 Lachnospiraceae bacterium
GCAGATTCACTTGGTTATAATTATCCTGATTATGATGAAAACGTTACAAAATATTTGGAAACACAAAAGAGAATTTCAAATAAATATCTTTATGGTAATAGGTATTGACAAATTCCAATTTGTCTAACTTACTCTAAATTAGCAAAGACCGCTTACAAAAGTGTAGGCGGTCTTTATTCGTGTTCAGATATATTTGATTTTGAACTTTCTTTTCTTGGCTGAAAGCACCTTGCAAAGAATATCATCTGCTGCGTCCGTGTATCTGCCTTGTGCTATCAGGCTGTTCTTCAAACGGATAAGTGATTGCAGCACTTCGCTGTATTCGTCCTTGGAAAGGTATAAATGATATTTTTGTTCTTTCAAAACAACCACCTCCTGTTACCGCAATTATATAATAAGAAATGGCATAGAAGTAGTGTGCGATTGTCGCTTGACCACCCCTAAATGAACGAATTAACAGGGTAACGAACGCCTTATTCATTAGCAGGAATTTTGCTCGAATTTTTCTGCCATTAGCAGAGAGGGCATTTTCATTAGCAAAATAGCGAAAATCCTGCTAATTTTTATTAGCAAGTCGTTCACCTGAAAGGCGGACGACATTCGTCCTAATTTCCATTAGCTGACGGAGATTTTGCTAATGAAAATCTGTGAATTTTACGATTTTTCACTTTTTCCGTAAAAATGAAAAAACGCCGGAAACCCTTGATTTTACTGGGTTTTCCGGCGGAGTTTTTGGCGTTCCCGAGGTGATTCGAACACCCGACCTACCGCTTAGGAGGCGGTCGCTCTATCCAGCTGAGCTACGGAAACATCTTTAAAATCTATTCAATTTTAGTCTTAAACTTACTCAATGTCAATCGCCTTTGCCCGAAAGGCGGTCGTTATAACATATTCTTAGGAGGCGAACGCTCTATCCTACTGAGCTACGAAGACATTTACAGCAAGTGATATTTTAAACTAAATTTCATGTAAAGTCAATATTATAATTTATCCTTCTGCAAACTTTACAGCTCCCTGCATCCATATTATGCCCTTAAATCTTCTTCCCACAGCCGGCTCGCCAAGTAAATCCTCTTTGTTGATACAAACCTGAAATACCATCGTATTACACTCCAGCGTAAAAATATAAAGCTTTTCACCGGTAACAATGTTGGTATCCTCTTCAATTTTAGTAATCTCTCCTACCACCGAATAATGGTCACATTCCACTCCATGCGGTAAAAAGCATGTATCAACTATTGAGTAAATATCTTCATTCGCTATTCTTTCATTCACGCGTGAAAATATATCCATATCCTCCATCGTAAGTGTTTCGATAGCGCTTTCGCTTCCCTGCTTTGCCGCTTCAAAAAGCTTCTTTCTCTTAATCGAATCTTTTTTTATCTTTTCAGCCTGCTTTACGGTCTTTTTAACCGGCAGAATAATCTCGCCGTTAACAGAAAGACCTCCAAGCATAACCGCCTGTGTCCTCGCTTCACTCAAGCCCTTTCGCCTCATAAGATACTCAGTTCCGTTCTGCAGATAAAATATAAGTGAAATTCCCAGCTTATATTCATCGCACATTCCTGAATATGACTCCTTATCGGAATGTCTTTGTATCTCACAATAATCCTCAGTTGATACTTCATCTGCCGCTATGTACGGAAAATAAAACTCTCTGTGATAATTATCCCCCTTGTCCAGTACGCCACAGCTTGATATTCCTGTTTTATTACCGGTCATTGTATAAGACTGCCTGTAGCTTTCCTCGAAGCTAAGCTGTACGCTTCTTAAATGACTGATATTATTCTCTGCCCAGGCAAGCATATCCTCGACATCCCTGTGGCTTTTGATATTGCTAAAGCCTATTGCTCTCAGATATTTATGCATATCCGTTCCTTTCTAAAAATTTCAAGTTATTCTTTCTTTGTTCCAAGTGCAATATCAAGAGCTTCTGTCTCCTCAGGGCTCAATGCAGTATCACACTCACCCTTCCTTATCTCCTTGATATATACACTACTCATTTCCCTTCCATGAATTGAATTGATAACTATACCATTCTTACCCTGGGTTAAAAGAGCCAAAGCAAAGCTTGACTTTCCTCCCATCCCCTGAAATGCATTGTATTTTACAATACCTGTTCTCTGATATGAATGATATAAATGCTTATTTATAAGCTTTATTGACTCTTTATTCTCTTCATCCTCATGCTTTAACGCCTTAATTTCGTCATAGGCCTTAAGAAAGCTTCCTTCAAGAGAAACTCCATCCTTACCCTTCATAAACTTTTTATATCTTTTCCTCATTTTAATTGTAAGTATCATCTGAACAATACTTACGATAAATAAAACTATTAAAAGAATAGCCATACCTAATATTAAATAATCTTTATCAAATGGTAAATAATTAAATATCTCTGTCATTGTTAATCCTCCCGGTATTTCATATATATTATTCGCTTATATTATTTATTAATTCATATATTCTTTCAAGCTCATCTAAAGAATAATATTCTATTTCTATCCTGCCCTTATTGTTGTTTTTTCTGTTAATATTCACCTTAGTAGATAGAAGCTGCTCAAACTTCTTTGCTAAATCGTCATATATTAAAGAATCATCAATATTTTCTTTACTTATTTTTACTTCTTTTGGTGGTGTGTTGTATTTCTTTACCAGTTTTTCAATTTCTCTTACACTTAATTCATTTTCAATTACCCTGTTTGCAATTTCAAACTGAACATCCTCGTTTTCAATTGCAAGCAAAGCCCTTGCATGTCCATAAGATAATTTTTGTTCTGCAACCATTGCCTGAACTCTTGAATCAAGCTTTAATAATCTTAATGCATTTGAAATTGCAGAACGACTCTTTGATACCTTTTCGGCTACCTCTTCATGCTTGAGATTAAATTCATCCAAAAGCCTCTTATATGCCATAGCTTCTTCAATCGGATTAAGATTCTCTCTTTGAATGTTCTCGATTATAGATATCTCTGTAACCTCTTTGTCTGTATACTTCTTAATTATAACAGGCACCTCCTTAAGCTTTGCAAGCTTTGCAGCTCTCCACCTTCTCTCTCCTGCTATAATTTCATAATGTTCACCCTTCTGCTGAACAATTATCGGCTGTATAATTCCAAACTGCTTAATCGAATCAGCCAGCTCCTTAAGCGCTTCCTCATCAAAATTCTTTCTTGGCTGGTTTCTGTTCGGCTCTATACTTGAAATTTTAAGCATTAATGTATTTTCTTCTGTCTTTTTTGATGTTTCCTTCTTTATAGGCTCAATTTCTTCAATAACATCTGTAGAAATAAGCGCATCGAGACCTTTTCCAAGACCGCCTTTTTTAGCCTTTGCCATATCTGTCCTAATCCTCCGTTTCTTTTTCTTTTTATTCCCACAAGCAACGAGCCTGCTCATACATTTGGCGACTGCTGCGATGAGCGAGCCAAGCGGACAAGCCTGCTCGTACATTTGGCGACTGCCGCGATGAGCGAGCCAAGCGGACAAGCTTGCGCGTACATTTGCGCGACTGCCGCGATGAGCGATAGCAGCCAGTGGCAGCTGTTCATCGCCGACCGTAGTGGAACGTTGAACGAATACTCCTCACATTGTGGCTTACAAATAAAAAAAATAACTTAGTTATGCCCCGCAGCTTGCGCAAGGTATTTGATTCTTCTGAATTAATGTGTCATTTTTTTAAATTACTGCATACAACTATTTTATTCTTTTAAATTACTGCATACAACATAATATCTACTCTTCTAAATTACTATGTTCAATAACTTCCTCTGCGAGCAGTCTGTAGCTTTCTGCGCCTGCTGACTTCGTATCATACAAATTTATAGGAAGTCCGTGACTAGGTGCTTCTGCAAGGCGTACATTTCTCGGAATAATAGTCTTATATATTGTCTGCTTTAATGTATATTTAACATTTTCAACGACCTGAAGTGAAAGATTTGTTCTGGCATCATACATTGTAAACACCACGCCCTCCATCTCAAGTCCGGGATTCAGTCTTTTCTTAACAAGATTTATTGTATGTATAAGCTGTGAAAGTCCCTCTAAGGCATAATATTCGCATTGAATAGGTACTAATACTGTGTCAGCGGCACACATTGCGTTGATTGTAAGCATACTGAGTGAAGGAGGGCAATCAATCAGTACAAAATCATAATTATCCTTCACTCTTTTAAGCTCGTCCCTTAAAATATATTCCTTCTTATCCACACCAATTAACTCAATCTCAGCACCTGAAAGATTAATATTTGATGCCAGAAGCTCTAAATTATCTATTGGAGTCTTTATAATCGATTCTTCAATAGTGTTTTCCCTTAATAACAGTTCATAAACTGTTCTTTCCTGACTGTTTTTATCAACTCCGAGGCCGCTTGTTGTATTACCCTGAGGATCCGAATCAATTACAAGAACCTTTTTCCCTAACTCAGCAAGGCATGCCGATAAATTAATAGTTGTAGTTGTTTTACCTACGCCGCCTTTCTGATTTGCAATTGCAATAGTTCTGCCCATTGTTTTCCCCCTTTAGTTTAATAATCATGTGTATTATAGTATACCATTATTAATACTATATTTACAAGAGAACATTTTAATATTATTATTAATTATTCTTTACAAACTATATTATTATTGCGCTATTTAAACTTTTTTCTTGTATCTTTGATTCTATGTTTCACGTGAAACTTTTTCTTATGTGTTTGTTTTTATGTTTCACGTGAAACTTTTTTATATGTTTGATTTATGTTTCATATGAAATTTTTTCATATGTGTTTGATTTATGTTTCATGTGAAACTTTTTCTTATGTGTTTGTTTTTATGTTTCACGTGAAACTTTTTCTTATATGTTTGATTTATGTTTCACGTGAAACATCTTCGTTTTTTATGTAAAAAAGTTTTAAGGCAAAACAAAAAATGTTCTGCCTTAAGATAATCTTCTTATAATGGCTCCTTAGACGGGGTTCCTGCCCTTCTAGGATATTTCCTCGGAGTTTTTTCAATCTTTTTAATGCATACAAAAGTTCTCTCGATATCAGCTCCCGGAATATCTAAATTCTTTATCCATTCTGTTTCACAACCAAGTTTTTTTATTGCATGCTCTGCATTTTTTATCTCTTCATCAGAATTTGACGATTTATATGATATGAAATTTCCTCCTACCTTAATAAATGGTATACAATACTCTGAAAGAGTAGATAAGTTTGCAACAGCTCTTGAAACACATAAATCATAGCTTTCTCTGTGTACCTTTTCCTTTGCAACATCCTCAGCTCTTCCATGAATTAACGCAATGTTGCATAATTTTAAATCTTCAATAACTTCTTCAAGAAATTTCACGCGTTTATTAAGAGAGTCGAGTAGTGCAACAAACAGATTAGGATATAGTATCTTTAAAGGTATTCCGGGGAATCCGGCTCCGGTACCTACATCTATCATACTCATATTTCTATGGATATCAATCAGTTTAGCCGATAAAACACTATCAACAAAATGTTTAATAACCACATCCCTATATTCTGTTATTGCAGTAAGGTTCATAACTTTATTTTTTTCTACAAGCAGCTCATAATAACGCATAAACTGCTTAATCTGAATATTATTAAGCTCGTAGCCTATGCTTTTAAACGAAGATACTAAAAAATCCTTTTCATTTTCCATTATGTAAACCTCTATATATTAAAATTGTATTATATTATCAGAATTTATTGTATTGTTTTAATTGTTATGTTATTTCTAAAATTTTAAATATTGTGTTATATTTAAAATATTTATTACTGCAATTTATTTTTGTTCTGCTCCAGATAAATAAGCAGAACAGAAATATCGGCAGGAGAGACTCCTGATATTCTTGATGCCTGACCTATAGACATAGGCTTATACATATCAAGCTTTTGTATTGCCTCTTTTCTCAGTCCCTTTACCTGCGAATAGTCAAAGTCAACGCTGAGTTTTTTCTTTTCAAGCTTTTTGAACTGCTCAACCTGCTGAAGCTGGCGTTTTATATATCCCTCATATTTTATTTCAATATTCACCTGCTCGCATACATCAGCCGAAAGCTTTGGTCTGTTCCTATCAATCGCTTCTATTAATTCGTAGGAGAGTTCAGGACGTTTTATAAGCTCTATTAATGTACTTCCGCTCTTTAAAGGAGTACTGTTGTGTAATTCCAGGAAATTCTGGATTTCAGGGTTTGCACCGACAGTTGTATTTTCCAGTCTTTGTATTTCACCTTTTATTTGCTCTTTTTTTAGTATGAGCTTGTCGTATCTTTCCTGATCTATGAGCCCAACGTTATATCCTATTTCTGTAAGTCTTAAATCAGCATTGTCCTGTCTTAATAAAAGCCTGTATTCAGCCCTTGATGTCATCATACGGTATGGCTCTTTGTTTTCCTTTGTAACAAGGTCATCAATAAGCACTCCGATATAAGCGCTTGAACGGTCAAGTATAAGCTGCTGTCTGCCAAGCACTTTAAGAGCAGCATTTATGCCTGCAATAAGTCCCTGAACTGCCGCCTCCTCATAGCCAGAGCTTCCGTTTGACTGACCGCCGCTGAACAGACCGTCAATCTTTTTAAATTCCAGCGTAGGCTTTAATTGTCTTGGATTAAAGCAATCGTATTCAATTGCATATGCATTTCGTGTAATTACGACATTTTCAAGACCTGCAACGCTTCTGTACATTTCATACTGGACATCCTCAGGCAGGGAGCTTGACATTCCGCCCAGATACATCTCATTTGTGTATTCGCCCTCAGGCTCAATAAACACCTGATGTCTGTCTTTATCCGCAAATTTTACAACCTTGTCCTCAATAGAAGGGCAGTAGCGCGGCCCTGTTCCCTCAATTGCTCCTGAAAACAAAGGAGAGCGGTCAATATTATCTCTTATAATCTGATGCGTCTTTTCGTTTGTGTAGGTAAGCCAGCATGAAACCTGCTTGCGCTGCACGCTGTCCGGGTCGGTAGTAAATGAAAACGGCACAATTCTTTCATCACCGAACTGTTCCTCCATTTTTGTAAAGTCAATGCTTCTTTTATCAACTCTTGCCGGAGTACCGGTCTTAAAACGCATTATTTCAATTCCGTTTTTAATGAGAGAATCCGTGAGCAAATCCGCAGATTTAAGTCCGTTCGGACCGGTGTAATTACTTACATCACCATATATACATCTTGAGCGAAGGTACACCCCTGTAGTAAGGACAACTGCCTTAGCAAAGTACTGTGCACCTGAAATCGTCTTTACACCGACAATCTTACCATTATCTACCATTATCTCTGAAACCTCAGCCTGCCTTACGGTAAGATGCGCTGTGTTTTCAAGAGTTTTTCTCATCTCGTATGTATATCTCTGCTTATCTGCCTGCGCCCTTAAAGAATGCACAGCCGGACCCTTTGATTTATTAAGCATTTTCGACTGAATAAATGTTTTGTCAATGTTTTTGCCCATCTCGCCGCCAAGAGCATCCAGTTCCCTTACAAGGTGTCCCTTTGAACTTCCTCCGATGTTAGGATTGCACGGCATCATGGCTATACTGTCAATGCTTATTGTAAAAACTATTGTCTCCAAGCCTAATCTAGCTGCAGCAAGCGCCGCCTCACAGCCGGCATGTCCCGCACCGACCACAACAATATCATAATTCTCCTTCAAAACAGCCATATTAACACCTCTATTTACCCATGCAGAATTTGCTGAATATTTCATTAACTAAATCGTCTTCAACAGACTCACCGATAATAAGTCCGAGCTTTGCATAAGCATTCATCAAATCTATTGAAAAGAAATCCTCCGGCATGCCGGCTTCAATGCTTGCAAGCACCTGCTTTAAGCTGTCGTCAGCCTCCATCAGCGCACTTTTATGTCTTGCATTAGTGATATATATTTCATCATTAAAGCCAATGCTACCCTCAATAAATAATTCCCTGATTTTATCGAGCAGGGCAGTGTAGCCCTCTTTTGTCTTTGCTGAAAAAACAATTGCATCCTGTCCTGTTTTTTCTTTTATATAATCACACTCAGTAACAACGCCTAAATCACTTTTATTTAATATAATGATTTTTTTCTTATCTTTAATATGTTCAATTATTTCTTTATCATTTTCATCCAGCTTATCTGAGGAATCTATAACATACAAAATAAGGTCTGCATCATCGGCAGAAGCGAACGCCTTCTTTACGCCAATCTGCTCAATGATATCCTCGGACTCTCTGATGCCCGCCGTGTCAACTACATTCAGGCTTATTCCGTCTATCAGAATATTTTCCTCCAATGTATCTCTTGTGGTTCCGGCAATATCCGTTACAATTGCGCGCTCTTCACCTAACAGTAAATTTAAAAGAGAAGACTTGCCGGCATTCGGTCTGCCTAAAATAACAGTTTTAATTCCCTCTTTTATAATTCTGCCGTTATCCGCCGAGGATATAAGCCCTGAAATCTTCTTTTCTATATCAACAACATTTCCCTCAAGTTTTTTCGCATATCCATCCAGGGAAATATGCTCAGGATCATCCAGTGCAGACTCAATATAGGCTATTTCGTAGAGAATTCTTTTTCTCAACTCCTTAACAATCTCCGAAACCTCGCCATCTATCTGCCTCAATGAACTTTTTCTCGCATAATCATTTTTAGAATTTATAAGCTCAATAACAGCCTCCGCCTGAGCAAGGTCGATTCTTCCATTCAAAAACGCACGCTTGGTAAACTCACCCGCCTCGGCAGGTCTTGCTCCATGCTTTAACGCAGTCTCAAGAACCCTTCTTACAACAAGCATGCCTCCATGGCAGTTGATTTCAACAGTATCCTGCGCCGTGAAGCTTCTGGGTCCTGCCATCACCATCACCAGCACCTCATCAATAATTTCATCTCCATCAGCAATGTGCCCATAGTGTATTGTATGGCTGTCTGCTTTAGTAATAACTTTATTATCAGAGGTCACAAAAATTCTATTGATTACATCAAAAGCATTATCGCCGCTTATTCTGACAATGCCAATTCCCGAACTGCTAAGCGCAGTAGAAATCGCCGCAATCGTATCCGAAACCATACAACCCACCTCCAAATTTATCATCATTTGCCTGTTTTTATATTATAACTGCTTCTATAAAAATTTATCAATATATATCCTCAGCAAGTGACTTCTTCATCGTCCATCCCTCAATTATTATAACAACTGATTGTCGCTTGCCTGTTTTAATATTATAACTGCTTCTATAAAAATTTATCAATATATATCCTCAGCAAGTGACTTCTTTAGGGAGCTTGCGAGGATATATATTGATAAATTTTTTTATAAACTTTTTAATATTAAAACAGGCTGCCGCAAAAATCTGCTGCGGCAGCCCCCGGCTTTAATTTATTTATTATTCTTTTCTCTCTTAAGACATACAACTACATGTCTGTAAGGCTCTTCACCCTCGCTCTTCGTAAATACATATCTGTCATTCTGAAGTGTGGAATGAATAACTCTTCTTTCATATGGATTCATAGGCTCAAGTGAAACTGAACGTCTTGTTCTCTTAACCTTTGCTGCAATGTTCTTTGCAAGTGATTCAAGAGCAACCCTTCTTCTTTCACGATAATTCTCAGTATCGAGCTTAACCTTAACATACTCTTCGCAGTCTTTATTAACTACAAGGCTTGTAAGATACTGAAGAGCGTCAAGTGTCTGTCCTCTTTTTCCTATGAGAATGCCCATGTCATTTCCGCTCATATCAATATCAAGCGACTGCTTTTCCTCATCAAACTTGGTATCAATATTCACATCCATATTAATTGATGTAAGTACATCATTGAGAAAGTCTGCTGCCTTGTCCTCTATTGTAGCTATCTTTCTTGCCTTAATAACTGCAGGCTTGCTTCCGATTCCCAAAAAACCTGATGAGCCCTTCTCAACAACCTCATATTCTAATTTATCGCTTGTTATTCCAAGCTTAATTAATGCATTTGTTACTGCTTCGTCAACATTCTTTCCTGTAATCTGAATATATTCCATAACAACTACCTCTTATTTGCGATTCTTTTCATTATAACTGTTTACCATTCTTGCCTTTTCAGCAATACTCTTTGATGATGTGCTGCCGGTATTTTTCTTACCGAATAAGCCTCCGAAGCCTTTATTTTCAATATCAACAGTATTCTTATAATCAGACGAACTGCTGTTTACGGTTGAGCTGTAGTTCGCATTAATACTTGAAGTGTTAATGTTGCTCTTCGAATATAAAGTACTCTTTGTGCTTGTATTGGCTCTTTCACCAATCTGTGCCTGCAGCTTTCCTCTACGCTCAAGCTTCTTTTCCTGCTTTGCAACATTCTTTGCAATCATTGCATCAATGTCAGTCTTCTTAAGGAACTGGTTAATTATCACCTGAATAACTGTCCTTACAACACTGCTGGCTACCCAGTATATACCTATACATGCCGGCAATGTAAGTGTAAAGAATACCGAAATAAGCGGCATAAGATTATTCATCATCTTCATGGTTCCGGCTGCTGAATCATTGCCGGTCGGCTGAGGCTGTCCTGCCTGCAGTATCTTCATGGATATCCACTGTGTTACACCTGCAAGTACAGGAATCAAAAGAGCCGGTGAAAGCCTGAAGCCAGGCGCATCCATAAGATTAATACCGAAGAAAAAGCTGTTAATCCTTGACACATGCTCGGCGGCAGTCTGAATCTGGTCAGTTAATGCAGGGAAAACTCCCTTTAAATCAGTCCACTGTGTTGAACTAAGCTTATATAAAAAGTCAACTACTGAATTTCTGACTACCTCTGTTCCGCCTTCTGTTGTAAGTGTTGTGGCAATCTTATTGTCTGTGATAAATTTGTTAATAGTATCAGCATAGCCTGCCTGTCCCATAATAGGGTCTGCAACGTTCTGGAATATCTTATATATGTCCGATACATACGCCGGAATATTATAAATAACCCTGTAAAGTGCAAACAAAATAGGCATCTGAACCAGCAACGGTAAACATCCGCTGGTAGGAGATGTACCATACTTTTTATATATGGCATTGATCTCTGCCTGCTGCTGCTGCATAGCCTGCTGATCACCTGTCTTTCCCTTATACTTCTTCTGAACTGCCTGCAGCTCAGGCTGTATAACGGAATTCATCCTTGTGTACTTCTGCTGTTTGATTGTAAGAGGAAGCAAAAGTATATTCACAATGATAGTAAATAAGAAAATGTACAGTGCGATGTTTTCTATACCAAAAAGACCACAAAATTTTGCTATACCCTCCATGATATAGCCAAGTAACGACGCTACGGGTCCAATAATAAATGTCGTACTCTTAGTTAACGCAAATAACTCCATTCAAATCCTCCTAATACAGATAAGTCTTAAACTTTCCTGTATACTTATTGTATTAAGGAACCGGGTCATACCCGCCCTTTGCAAAAGGATTACATCTTAATATCCTTTTGACTGCCAAAAACGATCCTTTTACCACACCATATTTCTCAAGTGCTTCTATGGCATATTGTGAACATGTCGGAGTGTATTTACAGTTTGATGAAAATAGAAAAAACGGTATATGTGATTTTACAGGACTTATATAACGGCTGTAAAATCGTATACTTCTTATCAAAAATCTCTTAATCAACACACTTCTCCTGTTCAATTATTAAATTGTGTAATCTGCAAAGATACAAAAAAGAATCTTCAATCTCCCGGTAGCTTCGTCCACAGGCACTCTTCCTGGCAATCACAACAATATCAAAACCCTTGGCCAGTCTGCCCGCATTGAGTCTAAAGCTCTCGCGGACCAATCTCTTAATCCTGTGCCTTACAACGCTGTTGCCAATCTTCTTGCTCACAGATATGCCTATACGATTTATACAAGCCTCGTTAACAGGAAGAATATACATAACCAGCGCTTTGTCAGCGAGCGACCTTCCCTCATTATAAACCTTTTGAAAGTCACTATTTTTCTTTAATGAACAAACACTACCCATAACAATACCTTTTCTTTTTAAAGAAAACAAAAGACCACAAAATTTGCGGCCTATGCTGAAAGTCTCTTTCTACCTTTTGCTCTTCTTGCTGATAATACCTTTCTACCATTAGCTGTGCTCATTCTTGCTCTGAATCCATGAACCTTTGATCTGTGTCTCCTATTCGGCTGGAATGTCATCTTCATCTTCCACACACCTCCTTCTTAAATAATCAATAAAACTAAATCAAATTAAATAAAATAATCTTTTTTAGAAAACATCATTTCAATTATATGAGACATTTTTTAATACGTCAAGCAAAAATTTATTCATAAGCCTATTATTTTAGTTATCCACAATTATCCACAGTCATTCCACATTAAATTCACATTATTATCAACAGGATATGCACATATATCCACACTATTGTTTATATCTTGTGGATAACTTTTTATATCTTTAATAAAATCATTGCTTATTTTTTTATTTTGAGTTAAAATAAATTAGATATTGTCGAGTTGATTTTATTACTAATCCATCATTAATACGGGAGAATTGCAATGTTAGAAAAGATTAAAGAATGCTGGGATGAAATTCTTAAAAACTTAAAAGAAGAGCATGATATATCAGACGTATCCTACAAGACCTGGCTTCTTCCTTTGGAGGTCATTTCAGCCGATAAGGATACCGGTGTAGTCACCATCCTTATACCGGGTGAGCATTTAAGCTTAAGCTATATAAAGAAGAAGTATTCGTTTTTGCTCCAGGTTTCCATAGAAGAGATTACCGGCTACTCATGTACACTTGAATTTGTCCTTCCTGACGATATTAAAAAAAAGAAGGATGAATTATCACAGGAGGCCGATACAAGAGTTCTTGCTGCAAAGTCTAATATAAACTACAACTATACATTTGACACATTTGTTGTCGGCTCAAACAACCGTATGGCTCATGCAGCCTCATTAGCAGTTGCTGAATCACCTGCCGAGATTTACAATCCTCTTTTCATATACGGAGGAGTGGGACTCGGCAAGACACATCTTATGCACGCAATAGGTAATTTTATTTTAAAGAACGACCCTTCCAAGAAGGTTTTATATGTTACCTCTGAGACATTTACAAATGAACTTATCGAAGCCATCAGGAATAAAAATAATTATTCTACCGCAGAGTTTCGTGAAAAATACAGAAGCAATGATGTACTGATGATTGACGATATTCATTTTATTATAGGTAAGGAAAGTACGCAGGAGGAATTCTTCCATACCTTCAATGCTCTTCATGAAGCAAAGAAGCAGATTATAATTTCAAGTGATCGTCCTCCGAAGGAGCTTACAACTCTTGAAGAGCGTCTTGTCTCAAGATTCGAGTGGGGTCTTACCGTAGATATAAGCGCTCCTGATTATGAAACAAGAGTAGCAATTCTTCGAAAGAAGGAGGAGCTTGAGGGATATAATATTGATGATGAGGTCATAAAATACACCGCAACAAACATCAAATCAAATATCCGTGAGCTTGAGGGAGCACTTACAAAGATTGTTGCACTTTCAAAGCTTGAGAAAAGAGAGCTTAATCTTGCTCTTGCCGAAGCTGCACTTAAGGACCTTATTTCACCGAACGAAGCTTCTGAGATTACACCTGAATTTATTATAAATGTGGTTGCAGAGCATTTTAAGTGCTCTCCGGCAGACATTACTTCTGCAAAGAGAAACAAGGAAATTGTTTATCCGCGCCAGATAGCGATGTATCTGTGCAGGGAGATGACCTCGGCACCGCTTCAGTACATTGGAAAGATATTAGGCAACCGCGACCATTCAACAGTGCTTCACGGAAGTGACAAAATTCACTCCGATATAGAAACAAGCGAAACACTCAGAAACACAATTGATATTATTAAGAAGAAGATTAATCCTTCATAGTACGGTTTTCTTCCTTATATAATATAGTTATTCACAAACCATTGTTGATAACCGTGAAAATTATGTGGATAACTTATTGTTAAAAAACGCTCAAGAAAGCATATGTGCAAAACCTTATGTTTATCTACAGCTAATTAATGACTTATACACATAGTTATCAATAGCATTTTCCTTTGATTTTAAAGGCTTAAATGCACTTATCAACTTATCAACAGCACCTATTACTAATACTTCTTAATTTATTATTAAATAATATATCATCTGCACGAAAGGAGTTATACACATTATGAAATTAACATTTGAAAAGTCCAACCTTATAAATGCTATTAATATTGTTTCTAAGGCTGTTTCCTCAAAGTCAACGCTTCCGATTCTGGAATGTATTCTGATTGATGCATCCACAGATGAAATCAAGATGATTGCAAATGACCTTGAGCTTGGTATTGAGACAAAGGTTGCCGGTACTATTACGGAACGTGGCAAGACGGCTGTTCCTTCAAAGCTTTTCGGTGAGATTATAAGAAAGCTTCCTGACAGCGATGTAGAGATTTCTACTGATTCGGCAAATAACATGATGATTGTCTGTGAAAATGCAAACTTTAAAATTCCTGCAAACCCGGCAGATGAATTTTCATATCTGCCATATATAGAAAAAGATAAGTATATCTGCCTTTCACAGTTTACACTCAAAGAGCTTATCAGACAGACCATCTTTTCTATATCCGCAAATGATAACAATAAGCTTATGACAGGCGAGCTTTTTGAGATAAATGAAAATATGCTGCGAGTGGTTTCACTTGACGGACACCGTATTTCCATAAGAAAAATCAAGCTTAACGATTCCTATGAGAAGAAGAACGTGGTAGTGCCGGGCAAGACACTCAATGAAATCAGCCGTATTCTTACCGGAGACAATGAAAAAGAGGTATTCTTATTCTTTGGTGAGAACAATATTATGTTTGAGTTTGATGACACAAAGGTTGTATCAAGACTTATTGAAGGAGAGTATTTTAATATAGACAGAATGCTGTCCTCGGATTATACTACAAAAATCAGTCTTAACAAGAAGAGACTTTTAGACTGTATAGAGCGTTCTATGCTGCTTATCAGGGAAAATGACAGAAAGCCTATTATTATGAATATTACGGATGATATGGCGCTTTCCATGAATTCTACGTTTGGTACCATGAATGAGCGTATAGAAATTGAAAAAGAAGGCAAGGATATAATGATAGGTTTTAATCCTAAATTTTTCGTAGACGCATTGAAGGTTATTGACGATGAAGAAGTAACATTATATCTTATCAATTCCAAGGCGCCATGCTTTATCAGGGATGATAATGAAGAATATGTTTATCTGATTCTTCCTGTTAATTTCAACAATGCAGGCTAAGTAAGGAGCGTTAAATGGATACTATTTATTTAAGAGAGGATTATATCAAGCTCGGACAGGCACTTAAGGCTGCCAATCTTGTAAGCTCCGGCGTGGAGGCGAAGATGGTCATCCAGGATGGAGAGGTAGAGGTGAACGGCGAGACCGAGACAAGAAGAGGAAGAAAGCTTTATGACGGAGACGTTGTGATGTTTTCTGGTGAGAAAATCAATATTTCAAAATAATACGGTGCAGATATGTTTGTAGAATCATTAGAATTATCAAATTTCAGAAACTACAAAAGCTTAAATATTTGTTTTGACAGCGGAACCAATATTTTTTACGGTGACAATGCACAGGGCAAGACAAATATTCTTGAAGCAATTTATATGGGCTCAACCGCAAAATCACACAGAGGAAGCCGCGATAAGGAGATAATTTATTTCGGCGAGGAAGAGGCCCATATAAAGATGTTTGTGAAGAAGAATAATATTTCTGACAGGATAGATATGCATTTGAAGAAGAGCAAGGCGAAGGGAATTGCGATAAACGGTGTTCCGATAAGGAGAGCCAGCGAGCTTATGGGCATATCAAATGTCATAATATTTTCTCCGGAGGATTTAAATCTTATAAAGAATGGTCCTGCAGACAGAAGAAGGTTCATTGATATGGAGCTGTGTCAGCTGGACCGGATATACATAAATAATCTTTCGAATTACAACCGCATTCTTATGCAGAGAAATAAGCTGTTAAAGGAGCTTGTGTATAAGCCGGAATACGCTGATATGATAAAGATTTATGATATCCAGCTTGTAAAGTACGGCAGAGAGATAATCAGCAGAAGAGAGCAGTTTATAAGGGAATTAAATGATATAACAGTAGAGATTCACGGCAGACTTACCGGAGATAAAGAGGAGCTAAGGCTTGTTTATGAGCCGGATGTTCCGGCAGGGTTATTTGAGAAGCGTCTTGAGGAGGGCTTTGAGAGAGATGTGAAGCAGAAGATGTCTCTTATCGGACCTCACAGGGATGATATGATGTTTATATCCAATGATATAGATTTAAGAAAATACGGCTCACAGGGGCAGCAAAGAAGCGCAGCGCTTTCCCTTAAGCTTGCGGAGATAGAGCTTGTAAAGAAAAAGACTGGCGATTCGCCGCTGTTACTTCTGGATGACGTATTATCAGAGCTTGACGCCGGAAGGCAGGAGCATCTTTTAGAGTGTATATCGGATGTTCAGACTTTTATAACATGTACCGGATTAGACGATTTTGTTAATAAGCATTTTAAGATTAATAAAGTGTTTCGTGTAAATGACGGTATGGTAACAAGTGAAAATTAACTTAGGAGGTTTCAAATGAGCGAAGAATATAGTGCCAGCCAAATTCAGATTTTGGAGGGACTGGAGGCAGTCAGAAAAAGACCGGGAATGTATATAGGCAGCACATCTGCCAGAGGACTTCATCATCTTGTATACGAGATAGTAGACAATGCGGTAGATGAGGCTTTGGCAGGCTTTTGTGATACTATTGATGTTACAATAAATGCGGATCAGTCTATTACAGTTATGGATAATGGACGAGGCATGCCGGTAGATATACATCCAAAGGCGGGAATTCCTGCAGTTGAGGTTATTTTTACTGTGCTTCATGCCGGCGGAAAGTTTGGAGGCGGAGCATACAAGGTATCAGGTGGTCTTCATGGAGTTGGAGCTTCTGTCGTTAATGCGCTTTCAAACTGGCTCGAGGTTAAGATTATGCGTGACGGCAAGGTTTACTCACAGAGATATGAAAGAGGCAAGACGGTTAAGCCTCTTGAGATTACCGGCACATGCAAGAAGAGCCAGCATGGATCGATGGTTACATTTATGCCGGATGATTCTATTTTTGAAGAGACAATCTTTGATTTTGATACTTTAAAGCAGCGTCTTAGGGAAACGGCCTTCCTTACAAAGGGTATAAGGATTAATTTAAAGGATGACCGTGAAGAAAAACATGATGTTACATTCCATTATGAAGGCGGTATAAAGGAATTTGTAACATATTTAAACAAAGGAAAGACTGCTCTTTATGACAGTGTTATATATTGTGAGGGCACAAGGGACGGCGTGTATGTGGAGGTTGCACTCCAGCACAATGATTCATTTACGGAGAGTACCTACAGCTTCGTAAACAACATCATTACTCCTGAGGGAGGTACTCATCTTGCCGGCTTTAAGAACGCCCTGACAAAAACCTTCAATGATTACGCTAGAAAGAATAAGTTCCTTAAGGACAGCGAGCCGAATCTTTCGGGTGATGATATAAGAGAAGGTCTTACCGCAATCGTAAGTATTAAGATTGCAGACCCTCAGTTCGAGGGTCAGACAAAGCAGAAGTTAGGCAACAGCGAGGCAAGAGGAGCTGTTGATTCGATAGTAAGCGAGCAGATGACATATTTCCTTGAGCAGAATCCATCTGTTGCAAAGATAATCTGCGATAAAGCGGTGCTTGCTCAGAGAGCAAGGGCGGCTGCAAGAAAGGCAAGGGATTTGACGAGAAGAAAGACAGCGCTTGAAGGCCTTGCGCTTCCGGGCAAGCTTGCCGACTGTTCAAACAAAAACCCTGAGCTTTGTGAGATTTATATCGTTGAGGGAGATTCCGCGGGTGGCTCTGCAAAGACTGCAAGGTCAAGAGATACCCAGGCTATCCTTCCTTTAAGAGGTAAGATATTAAATGTCGAAAAAGCACGACTTGACAAGATATATGCAAATGCCGAGATTAAGGCGATGATAACAGCCTTCGGTACAGGCATTCATGATGATTTTGATATATCAAAACTGCGCTACCACAAGATTATTATTATGACCGATGCCGATGTCGACGGCGCACATATCAGCACGCTGCTTCTTACATTCCTGTACAGATTTATGCCGGAGCTTATCAAGCAGGGGTATGTATATCTGGCACAGCCGCCGCTTTTCAAGGTGGAGAAGAATAAAAAGATATGGTATGCGTACAGTGATGAAGAATTGAACAGGATACTCATAGAAATCGGACGTGACAGCAACAACAAGATCCAGCGTTACAAGGGACTTGGTGAGATGGACGCAGAGCAGCTCTGGGAGACGACCATGGACCCTGAAAGAAGAATTTTAAAGAGAGTTATGATTGATGACGAGAGCGAATCGGAGGTAGACCTTACATTTACAGTGCTTATGGGAGATAAGGTTGAACCTAGACGTGAGTTTATCGAAGCTAATGCAAAATATGTTCAGAATCTTGACATTTAAATGATACCAGGGTCAAAAGGTCATACTTTTCATGCTTGCATGAAAAAGTATGAGGTTTTGACTACAACATCATTTAGAATTTTGACATAACCTAAAAAAGTAATGATTGGAGAGTAAGTAATGGACGAACACATTTTTGATAAAGTGCATGATGTTGATTTGAAAAAGACTATGGAAAAATCTTATATCGACTATGCGATGAGTGTTATTGCTTCACGTGCACTGCCGGATGTAAGAGATGGTCTTAAGCCGGTACAAAGAAGAGTATTATATTCCATGATAGAGCTGAACAACGGTCCTGACAAGCCGCACAGAAAGTGTGCGCGTATTGTCGGTGATACAATGGGTAAGTATCATCCTCATGGTGACAGCTCAATATACGGTGCTTTGGTAAATATGGCGCAGGAGTGGTCAACAAGATATCCTCTGGTTGACGGTCATGGTAATTTTGGTTCCGTGGACGGCGACGGTGCCGCTGCGATGCGTTATACAGAGGCGCGTCTCAGCAGGATTTCCATGGAGATGCTTGCCGATATCAACAAGGATACGGTAGATTTTGTACCGAACTTTGACGAGACAGAGAAGGAGCCTTCAGTGCTTCCTTCAAGATATCCGAACCTTTTAGCAAATGGTACTACAGGTATCGCCGTAGGTATGGCTACAAACATTCCTCCTCACAACTTAAGGGAGATTATAGATGCGGTTGTTAAGATAATCGACAACCGTATTTACGAGGACAGAGAGACAGATATTGATGAGATTCTTGAGATAGTAAAGGGACCTGATTTCCCTACAGGAGCAACTATTCTCGGAAAGTCCGGTATTGAAGAAGCATATCGTACCGGTCGAGGCAAGATAAAGGTACGTGCAGTAACGGACATTGAGCCTATGCCTAACGGCAAGAACAGAATCGTTGTTACAGAGCTGCCTTACCTTGTAAACAAGGCAAGACTTATCGAGAAGATTGCCGAGCTTGTCAGAGATAAGAAGATAGATGGTATCACTGATTTAAGAGATGAATCCTCAAGAGAGGGTATGAGAGTCTGCATTGAGCTTAGAAGAGATGTCAATCCGAATGTGGTGCTTAACCAGCTTATCAAGCATACCCAGATTCAGGATACATTCGGCGTTATCATGCTTGCACTTGTTAATAATGAGCCAAGAATACTTAACCTGCTTCAGATGTTAGAGTATTATCTTGACCATCAGAAGGATGTTGTAACAAGAAGAACAAGATTTGAATTGAATAAGGCAGAGGAGAGAGCCCACATATTAGAGGGCTTGCTCATCGCACTTGATAATATTGACGAAGTTATTCAAATAGTTCGTTCATCTCAGACAACTCAGGAGGCTAAAAACCGCTTATCAGAGAGATTTGGTCTTACAGACATTCAGGCACAGGCAATTGTAGACATGAGAATCCGTGCTCTTACAGGGCTGGAAAGAGAGAAGCTTGAGATAGAATACAGAGAGCTTATGTTAAGAATCGCAGAGTTAAAGGAGATTCTTGCTGACGAAAAGAAGCTGCTCGGTGTTATCAAGGAAGAGATATTAATTATTGCTACAAAGTACGGCGATGACAGAAGAACCACAATCGGTTTTGATGCTGATGATATGTCAATGGAAGACCTTATTGCAAAGGAAAATACAATCATTGCGATGACAAATCTCGGTTACATCAAGAGAATGTCGCAGAACAATTTTAAGAGCCAGCACCGCGGCGGCAAGGGCATAAAGGGTATGCAGACAATAGAAGAGGATTACATAGAAGACCTTCTTATGACGACTACACACCATTACATTATGTTCTTTACGAACAAGGGAAAGGTATACCGCTTAAAGACCTATGAGATTCCGGAGGCGGGCAGAACAGCAAGAGGAACTGCAATAGTAAATCTGCTTCAGCTTATGCCGGGCGAAAAGGTTACCGCAATCATTCCTATTGAGGAATATGAAGAGGGCAGATATCTTTTCATGGCTACAAAGAGCGGTATGGTAAAGAAGACATCTATTTCAGAATACCAGAATATAAGAAAATCAGGTCTTACTGCAATTAACTTAAAAGACGGAGACGAGCTTATTGAGGTTAAGTCAACCGAAAATGTCAATGACATTATTCTCATAACAAAGTTCGGACAGTGTATCAGATTCCATGAGACTGACGTAAGGGCAACCGGACGAGCTTCAATGGGCGTAATAGGAATGAAGCTTGATAAGGGCGACGAGGTTGTTGCGATGCAGAGAGATACCCAGGGCGACGAGCTTTTGATTGTATCTGCAAACGGCATGGGCAAGAAGACAAAGCTTAAGGAATTTACTGCACAGAACCGAGGCGGCAAGGGCGTGAAGTGTTATAAGATAAATAACAAGACCGGCAATATTATCGGTGCAAAGGCTGTTACCAGCGGTCAGGAAATCATGCTTATTACTACCGAGGGAATTATTATAAGAATGTTTGTTGACGATATTTCCAGACTTGGAAGAATTACATCGGGCGTTAAGCTTATCAACATGGACCAGGAGAAGGATATAACGGTTGCAAGCATTGCAAAGGTAAGAGAAGCTGTAGAGCAGTAATATATATTATTTTGATAAGGAAATTATTTTATGAAAATAGGTATAGTAACGTATCACAGATCACATAATTATGGCGCATATCTTCAGTCGTATTCATTGTCTCATGCGCTCAATTCACTTGAAGGAGTAGAATGTGAGATAATCAATTACAATCTTGTAAGCGAAGATACTGTTTACAAAAAAAGATTGAGAAAAAGACCTTTATATATTCCAATTTATATGAAGCAGGATAAGATGTTTGAAAAGCTTCAGGAAGAGCAGCTGCTTTCGGGTAAGCTTGTACTTAGTAATACCTATGATGATGTATTGGATGAAGCAGATTCAAAGTATGATATTGTAATTGCCGGAAGTGATGAAATATGGAGAATTGCTTCAAGAGGATTCCCTAATATATACTGGCTGCCGGGTGAACACAATTTCAGAAAGCTCAGTTATGCTGCTTCAGGACGCATGAAGCTTTCGACTGTTACCGATGAAAAGAAAGAGCTTCTGGGCAAATTATATGCTGATTTTGAATATATAGGAGTCAGGGATGAGGCTACGAGAGAAATGGTTGAGGCTACATGTCCGGGTAAAAAGGTATATAGAAACTGTGACCCTGCGTTTTTGTTCAATCAGTTTAAACCAAAGGAAACATTAAAAAAATATATTTGTGAAAAGTGGAAGCTTAACCCAGAGAACAAGCTTATAGCAGTAATGTATGACCGTCCGGATGTTATCAGCCAGCTTAGAAAGCGTCTTGGCAGAGAATATAAATTTATCTGTATAACAAGACCTATGTGGAATGCAGATAAAAATCTTTGCGCAGTCACACCTTTTGAGTGGGTGGATATAATAGGTGGATGTGATTATCTTGTCTCATCATATTTTCATGGTATGTTATTTGCAGTTAATCAGAATACACCATTTGTAACAATAGACCGAAGGGCAAATAGAAGCAATCTTAATACCTCCAAGCTTTATGATTTCCTTTCATACACAGGTATGGAGGAAAGATATCATATTGCAAGCGAGGTTGATGATGCTGAGTGGAAGCTTATTGCGGACACGATTGCGAAAGAGATTGAGGAAGGCTCAACAGATTTTACAGAGATAGTGCGTTCACAAAGAGCCGGTTTTGAAGATTTTAAGAATATTATCAGAGGTTTAGTTGAATAATGGGTGAAAAGAAAAGACTGTTAAAAAATACAGGTTTAATAGCAATAGGTAACTTTGGAGCAAAGATGATTTCTTTTCTCCTGCTTCCGTTGTATACATCGATTCTTACAACTGCCGAATATGGTACATATGATTTTATAGTGGCAGTAAGCGCATTTCTTCTGCCTGTAGTAAGTCTTGCCTTATATGAGGCAATGTTCAGGTTTATTATCGACAGCGGAAGGGAAAGTGAAGAATTTAATATAATTGTTTCACATGCTTTTTATGTGATATTACTGGGCGTTGTGGTTTTAGGTGCAGCACTTTTTGGAATTAATTTAATAACACCTATTTCATACTGGTATTATATCTGGGTATATGTTGCGGCAAATTGTTTATATACATTTGCAAATAATATGCTCAGAGGTCTGGGAAAGATGAAGGAATATGCCATCATCTCTACAGGCAAAAACATATTGCAGCTATTATTAAATGTACTTGCAATTGCAGTTTTCAGATGGGGACTGCATGGTTTATTGCTTTCACTTTGTGTATCAGAGATCCTTGCGTTTTTAATAGTTTTTATTTTAAACAGGATGTGGGGAAGACTGAGCATAAAATATTTATCAAGAGCCAAGCTTAAAGAGATGCTGGTTTACTCAATACCTCTTATACCGAATGCCTTATGTTCGCAGATAATTCATTTGTCAGACCGTCTTATTATTAAAGGCGTAATGGGAGCATCTGCAAACGGAATATATTCTATTTCGTATAAATTTCCGAATATTATCGAGACGGTATATCATTATTTTTATACTGCGTGGAGCGAGAGCGCATCAAGAGTATTTGCAAAAGGAAAAGAAGAGGCTACAAAATACTATCAGTCCCTGCATGATATGATAGACAATATGATTTATTCGGTAATACTTTTGATGGTTGCAGGTATGCCTGTGCTTTTCCGTGTGCTTGTACGCGGTGATTATAAGCAGGGATTTATTTATGTTCCGATACTTATGTTTGCCATGTATTTTGACTGCATGGGTAAATTCTATTCGGGAATATTTACTGCATTAAAGAAAACAAGGATAATGGCGGTATCTACAGTTGTAGCTGCGATTGTTAATGTTGCTATTAATTTATTAATGATTCACAGATTTGGTCTGTATGCGGCTGCATTATCAACGCTTATTGCAGATATAGTATTATTTATCATAAGAATGGTGTATGTTGGAAAAGATATAAAGCTGAGCATAGATTACAAGAACGTGGTTTTAAAGATTGTTGCAGCAATAGCGGTTGTGGTTCTTTATAATTATGATGACTGGATCAGAATAGGTGTTTCTATAGCGATAGCAGCAGCATTGGCATTATTCCTAAATAAAAATGTTATAAAAAGTGTTGTTGATAAATTATTAAAGAAAAGACAGGGGGCGTAAAATATGAAGGTATATGCTGCTTTTCATAAGGATGATGCTGTGGTAAAAAAGAGCTCCTCCGGTGGTATGTTTATAGCACTTTCAGATGTTTTCCTTGAAAGCGGAGATGCCGTAGCAGGAGCAGTCTATGATTATAGTACACATACAGTAAAACACATTGTCTGTGATAATAAAGAATCAAGAGATTGCTGCTGTGGTTCAAAATATGTACAGTCTTATATAGGGAAGAATGTTTATGTTGAGGTTGAGAATATACTTAAGGAAGGAAGAAGAGTCCTTTATACCGGTGTACCATGTCAGATATCAGCAATAAAGAAATATTTAGAAGTAAAAAGAATAGACACAACGAATTTATTTACATGTGAAATCCTTTGTCACGGTGCGGGAAGCCCGGGAATATGGAACAGGTTTATTAATTCACTTGAGAAAAATAAAAAAGTTAAGATAAGCAGCATTAATTTCAAGGACAAGCGTAAAGGCTGGTTAAATCCGATATGTATTGCTTCTGATGGAAATAAAGAGTTCTTTTTAAGAGGTTATACATGGATGTATTTTTCTGATAATATATTAAGACCATCCTGTTACAGCTGCAGATATTCATGTGAGACAAGATTTAGTGATGTCACAATCGGTGACTTCTGGAAAGTGAAGAAAAAGGCGCCGGATATGTATAATTCGAAGGGAACGTCATTTATTTTGAGTAACACTCCAAAGGGAGACGAGCTTATTTCTGCAATTAGTGACAGCCTTAAGATTAAAGAAGTTTCATTTGAAGATGTAAAACAAAACAATTTGACAAGACCGACAGTAAAGGGAAAGCATAGAGATAGGATAATGAAGGATTATGCTTCTAAGAAGACTGGCGCCTTTACAGCAAAATGGATGACTGTTTTAGGCGTGGACAAAGGGCTTGAAAAGTTAAAGAAAAAATTATCCAGATAACTAATGTATTGTTAAGGGGTATTTGATTATATTCAGGAGGTAACTTTAAATTGGCTGATTTGAAAGAGATACCGGTTTTATTTAGTGACAAAAGTGAATGCTGCGGATGTTCTGCATGCATGGCAGTCTGTCCAAAGGAAGCAATATCAATGATAGAGGACGAGGAAGGATTTTTATATCCTGTTATTGATGAAGATAAGTGCATAGGCTGCAGACAGTGTATAAATGTATGTGCATTTAAGTAATTTAATTAAATAAATTATAAAATTTATATTGAGTTACAGGTTATATGTTAAAGGGTTTGAAAATAAGGTCAAGCCCTTTTGGTTTTTACATTAAAAAAAACTGCCTTTATTTAATCAAAGGAAAACTGTTTTATTTAATATTATATTAAGATTTTAAAAATATCTTAAATAAATCGATTGACAATAAAGAGTCGTTTTAGTATAATAATACATGCGTCTTATGAAAAACAGATGTTTTTTTATGGAGAAATACTCAAGAGGCCGAAGAGGCGCCCCTGC
>JAFRXK010000061.1 GCA_017442865.1 Lachnospiraceae bacterium
ATGGCACGCTTGCCATCGGTCATTTGTACATGATGTACTGGTTTCTTTTCTCTCTTTGCCATAATAAAAGGCCTCCTATGATTTTATTTTATCATAGAAGACCATTTATTTAAACTTTTACAGACTTTTTTTCAAAGGCTCGATTCAGAGAATGTCACCTTCAGCCGGATTGGATTCTAATATATCATATCGATAATAATCTATTAATATTAACATTATCTCGTACAGGTTCACATCATGACCTTTTCGGAAAATAGAAAATCCCTCTTTCATATTTTTTAACTGACTCTTCTTTTTATATGCTATACCACATAAAAGACTTGTTTTTTAATCATCAATTCACTCATTTACTCTGTCATGATAATATCATTAAACTATCAAAACCTATGTATTTAAAAAATATAATGCACCATACAAGCGGTATTATTAAAGAAAACTTTTCTTCATCATACATTCCGCTTTATATGGTGCATATAATATTTATTTCAAATATTTACTTCTTCAACTGCCCCAGTCTTTCCTCTACCTGTTCAAACATCTGGGTGTACTTTTCGAGCTTTGCCTTCTCCTCGTCTATCTTAGCCTGCGGAGCCTTGCTTACGAACCTCTCGTTGCTAAGCATGCCCTTGGCTCTTGCGATTTCCTTGGTGAGCCTGTCATGCTCTTTTTCAAGTCTTTCGATTTCCTTGTCGATGTCTACAAGCTCGGCAAACGGCATGTAGATTACTGCCTCCGGGATAACGGTTGATACGTCGTCGTCATTGATGCCGGTCTTGTCTGCCTGAACTGCTACCTCGCTGGCGTAGCCGAGGGTTGCAAAGAATACCTTGCCATTGTTGAAAATGTTCTGAATCTCAGGGTTTTCTGATACAACGATAACCTTTGCTTTCTTTGAAGGCGGTACGTTCATGGATGTACGAACGCCTCTGATGCCTCTTACCGCCTCCTTGATTGTCTCAACTGACTTTTCGTCGGCGGCGAAGTTCCATTCTTCCTTATACTCAGGCCAGCTTGAAATCATGATTGACTCCTCCTCGTCCTGAAGGTTGCAGAAGATTTCCTCCGTGATAAACGGCATGTATGGGTGAAGGAGCTTAAGTGACTGGATAAGTACGGTCTTAAGCGTCCAGATTGCTGCCTTCTTCGTGGTATCATCATCATTGTAAAGACGCGGCTTAACCATCTCGATGTACCAGTCGCAGAACTCTTCCCAGATGAAGTCGTAAATCTTCTGGCAGGCAATACCGAGCTCGTACTTATCAAGATTTTCTGTAACTGCCTTTGCAAGCTCGTTTACCTTTGAAAGTATCCACTTGTCTGCGCTCGTCAAATCGTCAAGCGTTACGTCTGACGGGTCAGCCTTTTCAAGGTTCATCATGATAAATCTTGAAGCGTTCCAAACCTTGTTTGCGAAGTTGCGGCTCGCCTCAACTCTCTCCCAGTAGAAACGCATGTCATTTCCCGGTGCATTTCCTGTGATAAGCGTCATTCTAAGCGCATCTGCGCCGTATTTTTCAATAACCTCAAGCGGGTCGATACCATTTCCAAGGGACTTGCTCATCTTTCTGCCCTGTGAGTCACGAACCAGTCCGTGGAACAACACCGTGTTAAACGGTGCCTTGCCGGTCTGCTCAAAGCCTGAGAATATCATTCTGATTACCCAGAAGAAAATGATATCGTATCCGGTTACGAGTACGTCTGTAGGATAGAAATATTCAAGCTCTTCGGTCTTCTTTGGCCAGCCAAGGGTTGAGAACGGCCAGAGTGCTGATGAGAACCATGTATCAAGAGTATCCTCATCCTGCTTCATTACCTTGCAGCCGCACTTCGGACAAGCATCTGGCGCTGTCTTTGATACAACCATCTCGCCGCAGTCTGCACAGTAATATGCCGGGATTCTGTGACCCCACCAGAGCTGTCTGGAAATACACCAGTCGCGGATATTGTCTGTCCAGTTAAAGTATGTCTTGTCCATACGCTCAGGGAGAAGCCTTATTTCGCCTGTCTTTACTGCCTCAACAGCAGGCTTAATCATCTCGTCCATCTTTACAAACCACTGCGGCTTAACCATAGGCTCTACGGTGGTCTTGCAGCGGTCGTGCGTACCTACATTATGTGAATGGTCTGTAACCTTAACTAACAGACCCATTTCCTCTAAGTCCTTAACCATCGCCTTTCGGCACTCGTAACGGTCCATGCCCTTGTACTTTCCGGCATAGGCGTTCATGGTACCGTCATCATTCATTACTGTTATCTCTTCAAGGTTGTGACGTTTTCCAACCTCAAAGTCGTTAGGGTCGTGTGCAGGCGTAATCTTAACGCAGCCTGTACCGAATTCCTTGTCAACATACTCGTCTGCAATAACAGGAATCTGCCTGTCTGTAAGCGGAAGCAAAAGCTTTTTGCCGATAATGTCCTTGTAGCGCTCGTCCTCCGGATTTACCGCAACCGCCGTATCGCCGAAAAGCGTCTCTGGACGAGTCGTTGCAATCTCAACATATCTGCCCTCTTCGCCAACTATCGGATAATTGATATGCCAGAAATGTCCCGCCTGCTCCTCGTGCTCAACCTCTGCATCTGAAATTGATGTCTGGCAAACCGGACACCAGTTTATGATTCTTGAGCCTTTGTAAATCCAGCCTTTTTCATATAATTTAACAAATACGTCAAGAACCGCATCCGAGCAGCCCTCGTCCATTGTAAAACGCTCTCTGTCCCAGTCGGCAGATGAACCAAGCTTCTTTAACTGGTTTACAATCTTTCCACCGTATTCCTTCTTCCAGTCCCATGCATACTTAAGGAATTCCTCTCTTGTAAGGTCAGCCTTCTCAATTCCCTGCTTTTTAAGGCTCTCAATCACCTTTACCTCCGTCGCAATCGCCGCATGGTCTGTGCCCGGCTGCCAGAGTGCCGAATAGCCCTGCATTCTCTTAAAACGAATGAGAATATCCTGCATCGTATTATCAAGGGCATGTCCCATGTGCAGCTGTCCAGTAATGTTTGGCGGCGGCATCACAATCGTAAACGGCTTCTTGCTCTTATCAACCTTCGCATGGAAATACTTCTTCTCCATCCAGTTATTATAGATTCTCTCCTCAATATCCTGAGGACTATAATTCTTTTCTAACTCCTTTGCCATGATATTTACCTCACTTTATTTCTTTGAATTTTCTTTTTAATATACCAAACATCATATTCAGATAAATAATCCATCTTAAACGCTCCACTTTCACAACCGTAATAATAAAAGTACCAAAACGGTATAGTTGCGTTTTTATCTTTTGAACTTTCACCTAAATTGTATACATAGGCTTTTATCTGCTCATTATTCATCGCACATTTTAATTCATAATCAAAAAAACTAGTTTCATATCGGTCTAAATCTTCTTTATAGCCCAGATAACAAATATACGAATAAAAATTTAATGTTTTATCAATCTTGCGTTTTTTATCAATATTTTCTTTATCAAAAAAGCTATCATCAAACCAGTGTTCTTTGTATTGAAGCAATTGTCTTATTTCTAATAAATCTTCGTCTTTTTCTGCATTTTCGTATAATTCACGTAAATACTCAGCCCGCTTAATTGCAATATCCTTTTTCCACTGTTTATATGCCTGATCTAATCCTATTAGTACTCCTGCAACAGAAAAAACAGCTATACGTTCATAAAGGCAGTTACATATTAAACATGCAATTGAAATACAAATTATTAAAATCAAAGTCTTGTTTTTGATACCTTCTTCCAACAGATATAAAATGAAACCCTGTATTTTTTTCTTTATTGCTTTTTCTTTTTTTATTTTTTCATCCATTTTTTTCTCCTTGATAATATATAAATGCTCCTTCTTATTATTCAGAGTGCAAACGTGTCTGCGGTGAAAAAATACCGGCCACACAAATATATACTCTGTAACAGCGTTTTGCAGTTTTTTAATTCAATAAAAAAGCCCTCTACCGATAATTCGGTAAAGGGCGTAAAATCGCGGTACCACCTTTATTAACTGCTATGCAGTCATCTCTAAACCCTTAACGCGGGCGAGTCGTCATCACCTACACAATCTCTCTTCAGCGATGCGGTTCAAAAGCTACCTTCCCAAAGCACGTTCCATGAAGAACCTCTCAGTCGGTGGATTCTTCTTCCTGTCAGAGTTACTTTGGTACTCCTCTTTATCACAACCTTTGTCGTATTGCAGATATAATAATTCAATAAGCGATTTTTGTCAAGCGGTATATTCACATAATTTATAAAACACATTCACATAATCTATAAAACAGTGCTAAAATATCTGAATTGTACATTTTCATCCGGTTATAAAACCGTTGCCTTTACATGCTTTATCATCTTTTCAACACTTGTATTTGCATTGACGGGGATAAGCTTAATTTCAGGATTATTTCTTTGGAATACCACAAATATTTCATGTGCAAATCCCTGCCCGATGTCATCTATTTCATCGAAATCGAGTTCTATCTCTTTAAATTTTTCAAATCTCTGGCATAATCTTTTTGCCTGCGAACGTGATACCGGATATGTCTCAAATATATTTTTTATAGGAATACGCGTTTTTGCAAATCCACCATCAACAGTCGAAAACATATCAAACACCTCCTCAAGATTTTTTTTGCTGAAATTAGATAATTCCATCAATATAATTGTACCCTTTAAATCTTTCCATCTATTCAGCATTTCAATATTTTCAATACTATTTACCATTTCGGGGTATTTGTCGTGTGTAAATATTCTACTATTTGATATAGCGGCAAATCTGTCCAGTATATGTGATGTAAAGAAAATACCTTCTCCTGAATGATTATATGAATCAGTTGTCAGCTTGCCTTTAAACAATTCATCAACTGCATCGTCTAAAGTTTCATAATTAAAATAATCTTTAATCTTTTTAAATATTCCTATTCCATCGTCTATAATAAGTATAGTGGTATTAATGTAATTTTGTAATATAACAATATCAACATTCTCTGCCAGTGAGTGATCAATAGCATTATTCATCATTTCCATAAATGCATACTGCCATATCTTAATAATATTATTATCAAATATATCAACATATTTTTTTACATACCTGTCGTAAATAACATCTTCGCTTTTTAACTCATCCTTTGAGCGTGAAAGGCTGATATAATCTTTTTTTTGAACAAGTGCATATCCGGCATTTGTTTTAATAATTACATTATCTCCTATTAATTCTTTCAAATATCTGTATACAGTATTTAATGATATATCAAATACATCAGCCGTACTATTAACAACTTCGTCACGATTTTCATATATTTTTTCTAACATATATCTTTTAATAAATTCTCTTTTTTCAGTTTTAAAGCTCACTTTATTCTGCTCCTTTTTAACTTTAATCTTTTTTTTTTTAATTATAGCACTTTGAAATTGCTCTGTAAAGTTAAAAATAAAATTCACGTCAAACGAAATTAATATATCATTTGCATTATCTTCAAATTGATTTTATTATATTTAAACTCATTTTTCTATATATATTATAATTTCTGCACTAAAAAGATTAAAACCGTCCCTTTATTTTTTACACATTTACCATAGCAAATATAACATTTCTGTGGTAGTGTATTAAAGGACAAATTTTGATATAAATAATTATCATAAACATCTAAATTAATATTGTTACGGAGGATGCTTAAAATGGCAGAAAAGAGAAACTATGCGCAGGAAAGCCTTGACCTGCATTACGCTAAAAGAGGCAAGATTGAGGTTGTAACAACTGTACCTGTAAAGACTAAGGATGATTTGTCTTTAGCTTACACACCTGGCGTTGCACAGCCTTGTCTTGAAATACAGAAGGACGTAAATAAGTCTTATGACCTTACAAGACGCTGGAATATGTGCCTCGTTGTTACAGATGGTACTGCTGTTCTTGGTTTAGGCGATATAGGTCCTGAGGCAGGTATGCCGGTTATGGAAGGAAAATGCGTGCTCTTTAAGGCTTTTGGCGACGTTGACGCTTTCCCTCTCTGCATTAAGAGCAAGGACGTAGACGATATTGTTAATACAATCTACCTTATTTCAGGCTCATTCGGCGGAGTTAATCTTGAGGATATTTCAGCTCCAAGATGCTTCGAAATCGAGCAGAAGTTAAAGGAGAAGTGTGATATTCCGATTTTCCATGACGACCAGCACGGAACAGCTGTTGTTACACTTGCAGGTCTTACAAATGCACTCAGACTTACAGGCAAGAAGAAGGAAGAGGTTAATATCGTAGTAAACGGTGCAGGCGCTGCCGCTATTTCAATCACAAGACTTCTTCTTTCATACGGCTTTGAAAATGTTATTCTCTGCGACAGAACAGGCGCTATCTACGAGGGCAGAGAGAAGGGCATGAATCCTATCAAGGACCAGATGGCAAAGGTAACAAACAGGCAGAAGAAGGCAGGCACGCTTAAGGACGTAATCGTTGGCGCCGACGTATTTATCGGCGTAAGCGCACCAAACACTCTTTCAAAGGAGATGGTTCAGACCATGAACAAGGACGCTATCATCTTTGCATGTGCAAACCCAACTCCTGAGATTTTCCCTGAGGACGCACTTGAGGCAGGCGCAAAGGTAGTTGCTACAGGAAGAAGCGATTATCCGAACCAGATTAACAATGTACTTGCATTCCCTGGCATCTTCAGAGGTGCTTTCGATGTAAGAGCAAAGGACATCAACAATGAGATGAAGATTGCAGCCGCAGAAGCAATCGCAAGCCTTGTATCAGACGAGGAATTAAGCGCTGAATACATTATGCCTGCTGCATTTGATGAGAGAGTCGGCAAGACTGTTGCTGCTGCTGTTGCAGAAGCTGCAAGAAAGACAGGCGTTGCAAGGATTTAAATTGTAAGCATTACATTTTCAATTACTACACTATATAGTTTTAAAACCTCCGGTCATACATTCAGACCGGAGGTTCCTTTATATAATAAATTGTTTATTATCTCAACAACAAATTCACCATACCCAGCACAAATCCTATCAGCGCTCCAAGGCTTACAATCATATTGAGCTCTTTCTTCATAACCACAAGCACAAGATGCTCCAGCTCGTCTATCGACATGGCGTTTATCTTGTCCTCTACCATCTGCGAAATGTTGAGCTTCTTTATGAGCTCGTCCGCATAGCGGCTGACGAGCTTCTCATACTCTGTAAGTACAAATTCACGCACCTTCGGCTCGTCAAATTCAAATCTGCCCACAAATTCCATGCCGGTGCCGCTGTCAACCTCGCTGATTTTCTTTTCCACAACAGGCTTTATATATTCAACGCCGTGTTCGTCTATCAGTCTGTCAAGCTTTGACTTCATAGGCTGCAGGATAGCATTCACAGTCTTGTCGTTTATCAGAAGTTTAAGTGCTGTGCCATCGACCCTCTGCGTAAAATCATTGCTTATTTCATTTAAAAGCTTACCGGTAACATCATTTTCCTTGATGCTCTTTACCACAAGCTCGCCTACGCTTTTGCTGAAATCCGACTTCTTCTGTACATATGTTTCGCTGTCTATCCCGGTTAGCGCACACAGCTCGTCCTGAATGTTTCCGGACAGCTTGTCAAGCACTGTATTTACCACTCTGTTTTTCGCATCTTCCGACAAAAGCTTGCTTTCGATAGTCTCCTTTGTAAGAAGATGATTCTCCACAACATTTCCGACTGAAGCAGCAAGCCGCGGCTGCCCCTTAGGAATCGCTCCCGGCGTAAAAGGGAGCTTCTTTCCGAATATGCGTATTTCCTTCTTAGGATAAAAAAGCATCTTTACCGCTATCAGATTTGTAAAATAGCCTATAACCGCACCGATAAGCGGTCCTGAAATCATCTTTAGAATCTCCACCTGTAAAATCCTCCGTTTATTTATCTATTCATTAAAAATTCTTTTTCTGATACATAGATATGCAATAAATATTGCTGCTGCCGTCACAATCCAGCTTATCGGATATACCGCCATTATTGTCTGGAAATTCGGACTGACTCTGAACACGGTATACACCCATGTAATTCTTATGCCGCAGACGCCCAGAAACGTCAGCACCGCAGGAATTGTCGAATATGTGTAGCCTCTCATGCAGCCCGACATTACCTCAATGACCACATTTATCACTTCGGGTATCAGGATAAATTTCAGGCGCACCATTCCATAATCAATTATAACCGGGTCCTGGTTGAACAGTCCTAAAAGCACCCTGCCAAGCAAAAGTAATACAACTGAAACCACTAATGTTGTAATGGCATCCATAGCCATGCAGGTTTTTGTGACCTTTTTGCAGCGTTCCAGCTTTCTCGCACCATAATTTTGTCCGACAAATGTTGTACACGCCTGTCCGAATGAGCTTATTATATAATACATGAATATTTCTATGTTAAATGCCGCAGATGATGCCGCCATGATGTCTGCGCCCAGACTGTTGATTGCAGACTGTATGACTACATTTGAAACCGAAAACACCACGCCCTGCAAGCCCGCAGGAATGCCTATTTTGAGCATTTTCATCAAAAGGCTTTTGTCTATGCCAAAATCGTGAATATCCACCCTTATAAGCGAGTCGCCCCTTTGCAGGAAATAAAACAGCATCACTGAGCTTATAAGATTTGATATTATTGTTGCAAGCGCAACTCCGCTTACATCCATTTTAAGCACAATTACAAAGAAAAGGTTCAGCACAACATTTATCACGCCAGATGTCACCAGACATAAAAGCGGCGTCGAGGTGTCGCCATGACTTCTGAAAATCGCCGATTCAAAATTGTAAAGCAGTATGACTGGCATACCTGTAAGATAAATTCTTAAGTACAAAAGTGTCATGTCAAACACTTCCTCCGGCACAGACATTGCACGAAGAAGCGGTGCCGCCATAAGCTCGCCGATAATGGTTGCCGCAATTCCCGAAAGCAGGGCAACAACTATCGTCGTGTGTACTGCCTTGTGTATCCTTGCCTTATCATTCTGCCCGATTAAATTCGCTATTACTACGTTTGCACCAAGCGAAATTCCGACGAACAAATTGACTATCAGTGCAATAATCGGAGCGTTGCTGCCAACTGCCGCCATAGCATCCTTGCCCGCAAATCTTCCCACCACTGCAACATCCGCCGCATTAAAAAGCTGCTGCAGAATGCCCGTCACCGCAAGCGGCAACGCAAACATAATAATCTTACTTTTCAATGGTCCGTTTAACATATCTGTCTTTTGCTTCATTTGTAATCTCCAATTCTCCCGTTTGCATAGCTTTCAGAACCTTCTTCTCCAATATACTGCTGTTTGATAATTTTGTACAGCCATAATAAACCATCACAGAATATACTACCTCATACTTTTTCATGCAGGCATGAAAAGTATGACCTTTTAACAACATGATACCTGCGGATTGCTACGCACTACGTGCTCCCGCAATCCGCAGGTATTATGTTGTTTAAACCGGCCGTTATAATCCGAGATTCTTTATCCAGTCTTTAAGCTCATCTACCGACACTCTTGATGAAAATCTTTTTCCTTCAACGACCTTTGCACCTTTTCCTGCAAGCTCCTGCATACGTTTTGCACTCTCTCCTAGTCCGCTGCCGCCCGATGTTGCAAACGGCACTATTGTCTTTCCATTAAAATCATATGCTTCAAGGAAGGTATCGATTATAGATGGTTCGCGGTACCACCAAATAGGAAAGCCCACAAACACAACCTCTGCGCCTTCAACATCCGCATCAGCATCAGCCAGAGCAGGTCTGCAGGATAAATCCTGCATTTCAATGGTGCTTCGTGATTTCTTGTTCATCCAGTTAAGGTCTGCCTTGGTGTACAAAACCTCAGGCTTTATCTCGTACAAATCTGCACCTGCCGCCTCAGCAAGCTTTTTCGCTGCCTTTTCCGTAACACCGCTCGCACTAAAATATGCCACCAGATATTTTTCCATAGTATAAACCTCCATTCATAAATTACACTTCTTTTATATCTATATAATTATTACTCTGTCTTATATAATAATCATTACTCTGTTCTGAGCGCAGTTACAGGGTCCTTCTTTGCCGCCTTCTTTGAAGGAATAAGACCTCCGATAAGCGTCAGTATGACACTTATTATAACCAGGATTACCGCTCCCCAGAACGGAAGTATCGCACTTACATCATTGTTGTCCGCAACCGCATGAATAATCATATTACCCGGTATCAGAAGCAGCAGCGCCGTACCGATACCGATTACTCCGGCGAGGAGACCTATGATAAATGTCTCCGCATTGAACACCTGAGAAATATTTCTCTTTGATGCGCCGATTGCCCTTAAAATACCGATTTCCTTTGTACGCTCAAGCACCGAAATATAGGTAATAATACCAATCATAATTGAGGAAACTATGAGGGAAATTGCCACGAACGCTATCAAAACATAGCTTATAGTATCAATAATATCCGTAACGGATGACATAAGTGTGCCTACATAGTCTGTATAAGATATCACCTTATCCTCGTCGCCATCGTTCTCCATCCTGGTGTTGTAACTGTCAATCAGCTCAATTATGGAATTCTTGCTGTCAAAATCCTTCGGATAAATTGAAATTGCATAAGGCTCATCTGCATCAGCATAATTTAATTTTCTTAAATTGCCCTCATAAGTGCTGTTTTCAACTGACATCATGGACATCATAAGCTCCGAAAATTCATCTGCGTTCATGTTCGGGTTAATGGCGTCCTTAAACGCCTCTGCATCAAATGAAAATGCACTCTGCATATTTTCAGCCATCTTCTGCATCGAATCCGCCATCTGCCTTGATATCTCCGAAGACAGCTGACCCATCACAGATGTCATCTGCTTTTGAATCTCAGATGATATCTGTCCTGCCATATCCGACATGGCGCTTCCCATCTGCTTTTGGATAGCGTCGCCATAGCCGGACATAATCTGTGCGAAAGACTTCTCAAACTGCTTCGAAATTTCTTCGGTATTGACAGCCTTTTGTATACCCTCCGAAAGAATGCTGCGTCCGGCATCACTGCCAAGATACGCTGCAAATGAATCCATAAGTTTTGACGGCTGCGGCAGCTCATTTTCCAAGGAATAATCCTCGTATCCCTGATACAGCCTGTTCATAAGCGCCGCCAGTTCCTCCTCTGAAAGCCCCGCTTCAGAAAGCTTTGCATTTATATCCTGGACAAAGGAATTAATCTTTGCCTGAACCTCTACAGTATTTAAGTATTCATTTATATATGCAGGAAGAAGGCTTATATCCTCAGCTCCCTTTTCCTCGATATAGCCCGGAAGCCCTGACATAATATCGCTTATCATATCCGTGACAGTCTGTGTTTTCGGAAGCGCCTGAGCAACCCCGCTTAATACATCTTCAACCTCGCTGCGAATAATCGTTCTTGCATTGTCCGAGCGAAGATACTGTCCGAGCGCCTCGCCAAGCTTTGAATAATCTGTCGAAGGGTCCTTTGCGGCCTCTGCCATATAACCATTCACAAGCTCACCAAACATCCTCTGCATTTCTTCGGAGGAAATATCGACGCTTATATTTTTAAGCATATCCTCTAAATTGATTCCCTGCATATCAGGCGCAGGCGTGACATTATCAAAATTCAAGCCCGACATATCTATTGATGAAAAATCCATGCCGGATAGGTCAAATTGAAGTCCCGACATATCCATTGATGAAAAGTCCATGCCCTCAAACATCGAAGGGTCGAAATTCATCATATCGCTGTCAACGTCAAACGCCTTCTTAAGAGCCTCTTCGTCAATAGAAAAAAGACTGCTCAAATCCATTGCGCTTCCTTCTTTTGCATCCGAAAACTTCTTTCCGGTAAATACATCCACCTCAGGGTTTTCAAGCTGCTTTCCGACAATCTCGCTGTCTTTATTCTGTTCGATTATATAATCTATCAGAGAATTATGATAATAAATTCCACCGCTGAGCATTGCGGCGCCGGACGAGCTTTCAGGCTTAACCACGCCCACTATGGTAAGGTCCTCACCATTTTTAAGCAGGTTTTTCATGTACTGCTTATTGTCCTTTTTATCTACAAATACATCATAATTATCATCATATTCATAATAGTCCGTGGCATCTGCAAGCTTAAAGCTTATATCTATAAAATCCTTGTATTTAAATGTGCCGGGCTCAGAGGTAATATTTATATCCTCGCCCTTGAAATACAATTCTATCATCTTATCAAGCTCTGAGGAGTCCTTAAAACCTACGGCATACAATACCAGGTCCAGCACCCTGCCATCTGCCGAAAGCACAAGCACACATTCATTGTGATTTTCAGGCCACCTTCCTGCCATCACCTCGTACTGCTCACGGTAAAGCTTTTCATTTTCAGGAAGAGGCATAAATACATCCATGCTCATCATAGGATTCATGCCGGACATCTGCATGCTTGCGCCGCCGCTAAGCGCCGCAAAGGTCTGGTCAGGATTCACCTGACGATAGCTGCCGTCATCAGCCACGCGGTAAATATGCGGAGCAACATTGTAGGTATACTCAACCGCATTTGCATATTTCATAACGCCACTGTTACTGTCTTCAAGATATGCCTTAAATGACTTCAAATCGTTTGAAGAAATCTGCGAGAACACTGAGCTTAATGTCTGAAGCTCCCTTACCTCAGCGTCAGAGTTCTCCTCCTTTATAACGCCCATTCTCTCCATAAATGACGTAATATCAATGTTCTTATTCTGAATGGCAAGCGGATATTCCGAAAGCGTATCCTCCTCCACATGCTTGATATAGGTATTGACACCATTCGACAAAGACAAAATCAGCGCAATGCCTATAATACCGATTGAGCCGGCAAATGCGGTTAAAATTGTCCTGCCCTTTTTCGTGCGCAGATTGTTGAAGCTTAACGCAAGTGAGGTTAAAAATGACATAGAGGACTTGCCCATGTTTTTGTGCTCCGGTGCCTTAAGACCCTTAGCATCCGGTGTAAAGGAGTCCGAATCGTCTATTATCTTTCCGTCGCGCAGCTTTACAATACGTGTCGCATACTCCTCGGCAAGCTCCGGGTTATGCGTTACCATAACAACGAGGCGGTCCTTTGCGACCTCCTTTAAAAGGTTCATAACCTGGATGCTCGTTTCTGTATCAAGCGCTCCCGTCGGCTCATCCGCCAGCAGAATATCAGGATCATTCACAAGTGCTCTTGCAATTGCGACTCTCTGCATCTGACCGCCCGACATCTGATTCGGTCTTTTATGCAGCTGGTTTCCAAGTCCGACCTCTTCAAGCGCCTTCTTCGCTCTTTTTCTTCTCTCTCCCCTTGAAATACCCGAAATCGTAAGTGCAAGCTCAACATTTGCAAGCACTGACTGGTGCGGTATCAGGTTGTAGCTCTGAAAAACGAAGCCTATTGTGTGGTTTCTGTAGGAATCCCAGTCCCTGTCCTTATATTTCTTGGTTGAAATACCATTGATTATCAAATCACCGCTGTCATAACGGTCAAGTCCGCCGATAATATTTAAAAGCGTGGTCTTTCCCGAACCGCTCGGTCCTAAAATCGCCACAAATTCATTGTCACGAAGATTCAGGCTCACATTGTCAAGCGCAGTCTGTGTCAAATCTCCCGTAACATATTTTTTGCATATATTCTTAATCTGAAGCATATAATCGCTCTCCTTTTTGCGGATATAAATATCATCCCCGCACATTCCTGCAGGATATCTACTCATACTGCAATTCAAGTAATATTTTTAAGTATCATTTGTATTGATTATATACAACAAATCAGTAACTTCAATACATGTTTCTGATATTTTATAAATAATTTATGTACTCTTTAAATTCCGGCGTCTGCGACCAGTATTTTATGCCCCAGTTTTCAAAGCTCCACTCTTCCATATATTCATTACATTCATAATCAATGTAGTACAAAAGTCCGTCCCTCACTACAAAATTCGTTGGAAAATAATCAATATTCAAATTCTTTTTATGCGAAAGCCGCGCCATATCGCGCACCTGTGGAAAAAATTCTTCTACATACTTTCCTTCTTTTACAAGCTCGAAAATCGTAGGTCCCTCGATATACTCCTTTAAAATGCGCTCATTTGGCACATCTGCATCTATCATAAGCGGTATGCGTATACCGGCATCCTTAAGCCGCCTGTAATCATTAAGCTCTGCCTCAATTTTATTACCAAAGTTATAATAATCGCATGGCTCATGATGTATCTGCTTTAGGACATAAAGCGCGCCTTTCCTTTTGGCAAGGTATGAATATCCGCCCTTGCCGTGTCCAAGCAATCTGATAATACTGTATGAATTATTATTAACAGATAATTCGTCCATACTTCTCCCCCGATATAGTTTTACGTTGCATTTCCTGCAAACTGGGTCATGTAGAGCTTATAATAATTGCCCTTTAGCTTAAGCAGCTCATCATGCGTGCCGGTCTCTATGATGTGTCCCTTGTCCATTACAACTATCTGGTCCGCATCCTGAATTGTCGAAAGACGGTGTGCAATTATAAGGCTGGTTCTGTCCTTCATAAGCTCTATCATGGCATTTTGTATGTGCTTTTCGGTTCTGGTGTCGACGCTTGAGGTTGCCTCATCAAGAATGAGTATCTTAGGATATGACAAAAATGCACGTCCTATGGTAAGCAGCTGCCTTTGTCCCTGCGACAGATTTGCTCCTGCTGCCGTAAGTACCGTATCATATCCGTCGGACAATACCGCAACCACCTTGTCACAGTTTGCGCTTTCTGCCGCTTCTATCATCTTCTTATCAGAAATGGTGCTGTCGGCATATTTTAAATTAGCACGCACGGTGTCCGTGAAAAGCACTGTGTCCTGCAGCACTATACCAATTGAATCCCTGAGCACATCACAGGATATATCCTTTATATTCTCACCATCCACGGTAATGCTTCCGCTGTCAATATCGTAAAAACGCATCAGAAGGTTAACTATCGTGGTCTTTCCCGAACCGGTCGAACCGACCAGCGCTATTTTCTTTCCTGCCTCAACCCTGAGATTGAAATCATATATTACCTGCTTACCCGGCACATAGCTGAAATTTACATTTTTAAATTCGATGACACCCTCTGTAATCGGTAGCACCTTCTCGCCGCTCTTGTCCTCCTCAGGAGTATCCATTATGTCAAAAATACGCTCTGCGCCCGCAACTGCGGTCTCAATCTGACCGTAAAGCTGCGCAAGCTCATTTATAGGTCTTGAAAACTGCTTTGAGTAAATAACAAAGGCTGAAATCACGCCTACGGATATCATGCCCCTAAGCGCAAACCACGCACCAAACGCAGCCACAATAACAAAGGATAAGTTGTTGAGCATGTTCATAAGCGGTCCCATAGCATTGCCTATAATATCCGCAATAATGCCTGCCCTTGTAAGCTCGTCGCTCGCCTCGCTGAATTCTTCAATGGTTCTTTCCTGAAGATTGTACGCCGTAACGGTTTTGGTCGCTGTTACCTTCTCCTCCACGATACCGTTTAACTGTCCTAAAAGCTTCTGCCTCTTAAGGTAATAGCGGCGCATGAGCTTTGACATAACCCTCGTAACCACCACCGACAAAATAACTGTCGTAAATGTAAGCAGAGTCAGCGGTACGCTGTAGGAAAGCATTACTGCCACAGTTCCTATAAGCATCAGCACGCCCGAAAACAGTGATGAAAGCGACTGGCTGATAACCGTTGACACATTCTCAGCGTCATTTGTCATGCGGCTCATAATATCTCCGTGCGAATGATTATCAATATAAGGTACAGGAAGATTTATTACCCTTCCAAAAAGCTCCGAGCGAAGCCTGTAGATAACTCTCTGCGACAGTCTCGCCGAGAAAAAGCCCTGCAAAAGCGTTGCCGCACCGTGAATTATATAAACCGCCAGCATAATTGCAAGCACCCATGGTATCTTTGAAAAACTGCCCTCTACAAGATGGTTGATTGCCCTGCTTAACATGCTCGGTGCAGTCACGCTTGCCACGACCGCAATCACAACCACTGCCGCCAGAGCGGCAACATATTTAACCTCCGGCTTAAAATATCCCACCAGCCTGCGCAGTGTCCTTTTACCGTCCTTCGGTTTTTCAACAGGCGCTCCCATTCCGCGGCGGCGTGCAAAGCCCTGCTGTGCTACTGATGATTTTACCTGTGTATCACTCATGACTGCTCTCCCTCCTGCTTAAGCTGTGAATCGTAAATATCCCTGTAAACCGGACTGGTCTTAAGAAGTGCATCATGCGTTCCAACCGCAGCGATTGTGCCTGCGTCGAGCACCACAATACGGTCTGCATTTTTCACGGATGCTATTCTCTGTGCAATAATAATTTTCGTCACATCCGAATATCCGGCGTTCAGAGCCTCATAAAGCCTTGCCTCCGTTTTAAGGTCAAGCGCACTTGTTGAATCGTCAAAAATAAGTATTTCGCTTCTCTTAAGCAGCGCCCTTGCAATAGCAATTCTCTGGCGCTGTCCGCCAGAAAGACTCATGCCTCTTTCGGCAACGGCGGTATCATATCCGTCCGGCTGCTCAAGAATAAAGTCCTCCGCCTGTGCCGCTCTCGCCGCCGCTGAAATCTCCTCTTGTGTGGCATCAGGTCTTCCTATAGCAATATTATCAATAATTGTCGTACTGAAAAGCTCGCTTTTCTGCAGGCACATCGTAACCTTGTCCCTAAGCTCATCCGGCTCATATTCCCGTACATCAACTCCATCGACCTTTACACTGCCCTGTGCCACATCATAAAATCTCGGTATCAGATTAACCAGCGTGGATTTACCGCTTCCGGTAGAGCCGATAATCGCTAATGTCTCACCGCCCGCAATATCAAGATTAATATCGTGCAGCACCTCCTTGCCATTGTCCGCATAAACAAAGCTTACATCCTTAAAGCTTACTGTTCCCTTAGCCTTGCCTGCCGCTTTATAAGCATCCTCATTCTTACCGCCCGTTTTTGTATCTTTACCTTCTTTGCCGGTTTTGGCATATGAACCTTCTTTGCCGGTTTTGGCATCTTTACCTTCTTTGCCGGTTTTGGCATATGAACCTTCCTTCCCGGAAGCATTTTCAAGCCTTTTAATATCCGGCTCAGTATCAATTACCTCTCCGAGTCGTCTTGCCGATGTCAGACCCCTTGATAAGGTCTGGAATATCATTGCTAACATCATCATGCCGTTAAGAATCTGCGAAATATATGTAACCGCCGCCATAACAGTACCCGGCGCAATACTTCCCTGCTGCACCTGTACGCTTCCGACGTAAATAATGCCTACAACCGCAATATTGAGCACGATATTCATGACCGGACGTAAGAATGACATCATCATCTGCACATTAAACTGCGTATTCACAAGATGCCTGTTGGCGTCATCAAATTTCTTTGACTCGGACTTCTCCTGAACAAACGCCTTTACAACACGCACTCCGGCAACATTCTCCTGGATAATGCCGTTAAGCTTATCAAGACTTTCCTGCAAAACCGTAAACAAAGGATTAGTCTTCCACACCACAAAAATCACATCAATAAGTATAAGCGGAAATGCGCACGCCACAATTGCTCCGAAGGATAAATCCAGCGAAAGCAGCGCCGTTGTACCGCCAATAAAGAACATAAGGCACCTTACAAAGCCTCTTATCATCTGCATAACAAGCTGCTGCACCTGCGATACGTCATTTGTAATACGTGTAATAAGCGAGCCCGTCGAAAAATCATCTGTCTGCTCAAACGAAAAATTCATAATCCTTTTAAAACAGGTCTTTCGCACATCATTGCCATAATTCTGCCCGGTTACATTTGCAAAAACTCCCGACAGGATTCCGCACAGTCCTCCGGCAATAACAACGATAAGCATCCTTATGCCCACCGACACAACAAGACTGATATCCGACACTCCGTTATTATCCAGTCCGAGGATTCCGTTATTAACAATCTTCTCCATCATCCTCGGCTGGTAAAGGTCAACATACACCTCGGCAATCATAAAGCCCGCTGCGAGTATCGCAAAATACCAGTATCTTTTAAGTAGTTTTAGCATAGTTTTCATAATGGTTTCCTATTCCTTCTTTATACTTCAATTTCTCCGCTCACTATCTTCTTATAATCCTCAAGATTCTTCTTCAGCAGCTTTGGAATATTTAGTTCGTAAGGGCATCTGTCAAGACATGCGCCGCAGTTTATACACTCTTCAATTCTGTTCATCTCCTGCTGCCAGTAGTCTGAAAGCCAGTTCTGTGAAGGCGCACGCCTTACCATCTGGGACATTCTCGCACACTGGTTAATAATGATGCCGACTGTACATGGTGCGCAGTAGCCGCAGCCCCTGCAGAACTCGCCAAGAAGCTGTGTTCTGTCCCTTTCAATAAAGTCACGTATTTCGTCTGTCATCTGTGCTTCGTTATCAAAAAATCCAAGCCATTCGTCAAGCTCACTCTCCCTTTGTATGCCCCAAATCGGAAGTACATTATACTGGCTCATAAACGCCATGCATGCATTCGAATTTGTAAGAAGTCCGCCTGACAATCCCTTCATCGCAATAAAGCCCATGTCCGCCGCCTCACACGACTTTACAAGCGCAATATCCCTCTCGGACGCAAGATATGAAAACGGAAACTGCAGTGTCTCATAAAGTCCGCTTGCCACAATCTCCTCCGCAATTCCAATCTTGTGCGCAGTAATTCCGATATGTCTTATCTTTCCCTGCTCCTTCGCCTTTTGCATAGCCTCATACATGCCTGTGCCGTCCTCCGGCGCATAGCACCTTTCCACGCAGTGGAACTGATAAACATCAAGATAATCCGTCTTAAGATTATTAAGCGATGTATGCAGCTCGCTCCAAAACTCCTCCGGCGTTTTCGCCATAGTCTTTGATGCAATATAAATTTTGTCGCGCATACCCGAAAATGCCGCTCCCAGCTTCTCTTCACTGTCTGAATATGCTCTTGCGGTATCAAAATATGTCATGCCTCCGTCATACGCCCTGTGCAAAAGTCTGACCGCCGTATTTAAGTCCACTCGCTGAATCGGCAGCGCACCAAAAGCGTTTTGAGGTGTTGTTATGCCTGTCCTGCCTAATGTTATAGTTTTCATATATTTCTCCCTTTTTATAATTTTATTTTTAGATATTTGCAAAACACCTAAAATCATGTGATTTTTCGGATTGTTCAAAAAATATTGATATTACCAACCCCATCTGCCATACTATCTATTCCACATAAGCAAACATAATATTCTTTGATTCTTCCAGTATCAAAGAATCTGCTACCAAAAAAGATTCAAAGTTTGCTGAAATTATCTATCCTGATGATGAGGCTATAAATGATTCAAAAAATCTAATTCCAACATCAAAGTTTTTTTCTCGCATACGCTTATTAAATCTATCCTCCCAATTGAGTCCTACTATAGCGGTTCAGGGGTGAGCCAAAATTTATTAAATTTCATAATGTTCTTAATTATTTATATATAATCTTCTTTTAACAATCCACGAACAATCTATTTATTTACTTGCAATCCTCTTTTATTCGCTGTATATAATTATAAATATCCCTTGCCTCTAAAGAATCAAAAAACTTTCTTTCTCCTTTATATTCTATAAATGGTGGTTTTTCTTTTTCTTTATCAAGTTTCTTTTGAATGGTGTACTCATTTGTCAGTGTACAATCTATTTCTATTATATGTCTCCCTAAATCATGTTGTATAGTATTTTCAAGAACTCCTTCTTCAGATGTTATATCATAATTTGCAACGAATCCATTTAACTCTTTATGATTCAATTTTGAAAAATATTTAATTGTTCTATTACCATTAATGTCAAATATAACTATTGCAAATTGTACTAATGGTTTCTTTTCTATTTTTTCTTTATCTTCTTCATCTAAATCTTTTAATAAATTAATTTCAAACGAATCATCTTCGCCATCCTTATTTATTTGTTTATATAATATATTATCATCATAAATCAAAGCACAATATATTTTGGATATCTTTCCTTGTGTTATTTTAAACGGAATTATATAAGGTTTCCCATTAAAATCCTTTTTTTCTTCATTAATTACAACATCTAATTGATAATTTCTTTTAGCTAAATCAGAACTCTTAAATGCTACAACTAACGAAGCGACTGCTACAACTAATGAAATGACTGTAAAAATCGATGATAATTTATCCTTTTTTGTTTTCTTTTCGGTTGTTTTATTATTTATCTCTATGATATTATCCTTAATTTTTTTTAAACAAATTTTTAAACTACCTTCATTATCATCTGTTATTATTTTTTTTATATTATTTACATTATTATTTATTGTATTTAATGTATTATTATCAATTTTTATTTTTGGATTTTTCACTCTTATACTTTCGTTATTACTAATATTCTCAACATTATCATTAATATTTTTACAATACTTTTCTATTTTACTAATAGCTTCTTCATCTGTTTTTTTTCTATAAACATTGTCCATAATCGCCTTGTGCTCCTATCATTTATATAATTTATCTTTATAATAAGTTTTTTTATCTTAAATTGTATATTGTAATATATACCGGTGCTATAAACATGTTACATTCTTATAATCTAAATATCCATTAATCTACACCTAATTTACCCGACTTCTCTGCAAGCTTCTTGTCTTCGCGTTTTACTCTGCGTTCTAACTTCTTAATATCTTCTGATGGAGGAAGATTTTCAGGTTTTATTCCTCTTTGTCCTAACATATCACGAACCGAATAATTGTTATCAACATGTTCCTCTGTTATAGATGCTTCTCCATATAAATCTTTCTGTTCAACATTGTAATTAGTCATTTCTGTAGCAAGATTTTTAGCTGCGATAGTCAACGTAGGGAGGAAATCTGCCAATGGTCTGACATCCTGCACTCCCAGCCGATTCTTCATCTCACGCGTTGTGTATCCACCGAACAGCGCCTCATCTCCCCTAGACCGTATACGTCCGAAACCTGCATCATCCACACCACGTTCATATATATTCTGTGATAACTTCTTTTCAGATTCCTTCAATTTACCACGCGCTTCGCTTCTCTCAAAATAAGAAATACGCTCTTCAATAAGCTCCTGCTTCCTTGTCTGTACGGCAAAATAGCTTTGTGCAAACGCAATTGCTTCCTTACGTGGATCTCCATTCTGTGCAATAAGATAACATGCATAACGAGTAAGCTTATAATCTTTAATTGCTCTCTCTGCACCACTTCCCAATTTGACCATTTTGTTGACTTCAACAAAATGGTTCTTCGCATCAATACCATTGACTTCACATGAAACAATCGCCTTTTCTATTGTTCTTAAAAAGTTTCTCCACTCTGTGTATTCAAGCAATACCATCAAATCCCTTGCATACCAGAACTCCACTCCATCTTCCTCATGTAAAATACCATCGAAAAGAAGTTTGTTTTGCTCAATCATCTTCTTATCCATAGTCCTTCCCCCTTTTTTATTTTACTTTTTTAAACCATTCAGCTTATCATAATACGCCTTATACCTGTAGTATGTCCTCCTGCTGCAATTGCACTTCTTCGAAATTTCCTCAATTGAAGCGCCGCTTTCATAAAGCTCTGCAAACAAATCATACGAAGCCTGCCACTTGCCATCGTGAGGCTTGCGTCCGCCTCTGTCACGATTTTCAAGCTTCTCCAGCTTATCACGCAGTTCCTTGTTCTCTTTCTCCAGTTCTTCTATCCTTTTTAACGCCTCCTGAATCGTCATATCCGCGCCCCCTGTGTCATTAATAATTTATGTCTCAATTATATTTTATATTATTTTTCGTGTCAATATTTATTAATTTCACCGCACAACATTTTATTGCCATTTTTCCTTAATTAATTAGTGCAAAAGATTAATTTTACTGATATAATATTATTGAATATTTATGATTTGAAAGGAGGTCTTTATGGCAGTAAAAAAGCTTACCATTCTTCATTCCAACGACCTGCACGGTGACTTTCTTCCTAAGGTGACTGACGGCCATGAAACCGGCGGTCTTGCCCGTCTTGCCGGCTATGTAAAATCTGTGCGAAGCTCAGAAGAGAATGTCATCTATGCAAATGCAGGAGATATGTTCAGAGGCTCTATTATTGACTCCGAATACCTCGGTCTTTCCACAATTGACCTTATGAATCATCTTGCTCCGGACGTTACCACAGTAGGAAATCATGAGGTTGATTATGGTGTTGCGCACCTGTTATTTTTAGAGAAGTGTGCACGTTTCCCGATAATTAACGCTAACCTTTTCGTTACGCTCAACAACGCCCGCCTTTTCCAGCCGTATTTAAATATTGACATTGACGGTATGCGTATATTGTTTATCGGTATTCTAACAGAGGAGGTTATTGCCTCTACCAAAACTGAAAAGGTTATCGGAACCTTTATTGACACCGAGGAGGCCGCAAAGGAGGTCGGTATTATCTGCGATAATTATCGTACCAAAAATACCGATATGGTTGTACTGCTTACTCACATCGGCATTGAAGAGGACAGGGTTTTAGCAGAATGTCTCAACCCTGATTGGGGCGTGGATCTTATTATCGGAGGACACTCCCACACACAGATGGACGAGCCTGAGATAATTAACGGTATTCCGATTGTACAGGCAGGAACAGGCACAGGTCTTATCGGACGCTTTGACATTGAATATGACACCGAGCTTCACAAAATTTCTTCACTTAACTGGAGAACCGTTATCCTTGATGAGGCGGCTGCCGAACCGGATGAAATTATGTCTGAGCTTCTTAACCATTATAAAGGTGAGACCGACGCAAAATACAAGAGAATCGTCACAAGCTTCGCACGAAAGCTCACACATCCGTCACGAATACAGGAGACTGAGATGGGCAACCTCTATTCAGACCTCATTCAGTGGGAAAGCAGCTTCGATATCATGATGATGGGCTCCGGCTCTATAAGAAAAACCGAGCTTGGTCCTATCGTGGATTATCAGTCTATGGTTGAAAATACGCCTTATGACGACATTCTCTGGATGCTCAAGGTTACAGGAGCACAGTTCAGGAGAATGATTCTTCACGTTCTGCGCGATGAGGCCTGGGAGGGACACACCGAATTCTATCAGTATTCAAAGGGTGTCCGCATTGTTTACAGAAAGAGCACCCATGCTCTTGAGGAATTCAAATTAAACGGCAGTGATATCACGGACGACCAGGAGATACTTATTGCAATCCAGAATTATCATTACAACAGCTTTGATGAATTCTTAGGCGTTCCGCTTGAAGAGGTGAAAGCAAATATGAAGCCTAGAGTCGTTGCAACCTCCGTAAACAACCTCGTTGAAGAGTATTTTTCAACAAATCAGGGACTTGATGCCCACGTTGAAGGAAGACTTGTTATACTCGAATAAGCACCTTCAATGATACCTAGGGGTTGCTGCTCAAGCCTTTTGACACCGGTATCATAAAGAAAATTGTTTTTTTCTAAGTACTTAATATAATAAATGTTGAGAAATTTCAGCAAATTTGTTATGATATAATTGATCGTTATTATGGGAATCTGTGAGAACAATTCAGAGTAAGTATTTTTAATGCAAATAATTGCAGAATGAATGTTTTGCAGTGACCTAATTTAAAATCTATATAGGAGGTTTTGCTATGAACCGATTAAGCGATGCCGCAGTTGCAAAGATTGAGGGAATCTGCGAGCGTTACAAAGACGAAAAAACCCCTCTCATGATGATCTTAAGCGACATTCAGAACGAATACGGATATATTCCGTTAGAGGTACAGGAGCTTGTTTCAAAGAAGACAGGCATTTCTGTTGCTGAGATCTATGGTGTTGTTACTTTTTACTCATTCTTCTCTCTTACTCCAAAGGGAAAGTATGTTATCGGCTGCTGTCTCGGAACAGCTTGCTATGTAAAGGGTGCACAGCAGGTTATTGACAAATTCTCAGAAATCCTTGAGATTAAACCGGGTGAGACAAGCAAGGACGGATTATTCACTCTCGATGCATTAAGATGTATCGGTGCATGTGGTATTGCTCCGGCCGTAACAATCAACGGAAAGGTTTATCCGAAGATGACACCTTCACAGGTAGCAGAGGTAGTTAAGAATTACAAAGAAAAGGAGGCAGCTACAGCATGATAAATTCAATTGACAAGCTCAACGAGAATATCGCGGCATGTACAAAGTGTCTCGATGACAAGCTTGCAGGCAATGATGGAAAGCGCCACATTGTATTATGTGGAGGAACAGGTTGTCTCTCAAGTAACTCAAAAGAAATTACAGAAAAGTTTATCGAACTTCTTGAAGCAAAGGGCGTTGCTGATAAGGCAACAGTTAATCAGGTAGGATGCTTCGGCTTCTGTTCACAGGGTCCTTTCGTAAAGATTTATCCTGAGGATACTCTTTACCGTCTCGTTCAGATTGATGACGTTGAAGAAATCATTGATAAAGATATCATTAACGGTGAGGTTGTAGAGCGTCTTCTTTATGTAGAGCCTTCAACAGGCGAAAAGGTATCAAAGCAGGAGGACATCAACTTCTACAAGAAGCAGCATCGTGTTGCTCTTCACGGTTGTGGCGTTATCAATCCTGAGGATATCAACGAAGCTCTTGGCATGGGCGCATTCCAGGGTCTTAAGAGAGCTCTTGGTATGGACCGTCAGGCAGTTATTGACGAAGTTCTTGCTTCAGGCATCAGAGGCCGTGGAGGCGCAGGCTTCCCATCAGGCCGTAAGTGGCAGTTTGCATACAATGTTGAAAGTGATGAGAAGTACGTTGTATGTAACGGTGACGAGGGTGACCCGGGTGCATTCATGGACAGAAGTATCCTTGAGGGAAATCCTCTTGCAGTTATCGAAGGTATGGTAATTGCAGGTTATGCTATCGGCGCACAGAACGGTTATTTCTATGTTCGTGCCGAGTATCCTATAGCAGTAAACAGACTTAAGATTGCTATTAAGCAGGCTGAAGAATTAGGTCTTTTAGGTGATAATATTCTCGGAACAGATTTCAGCTTCCGCTGCCATCTCCGTCTCGGCGCCGGCGCATTCGTATGTGGTGAAGAGACAGCCCTTCTTAACTCAATCGAGGGTAAGAGAGGTATGCCAAGACCAAGACCACCTTTCCCGGCAGTAAAGGGTCTTTGGGGCAAGCCAACCATTATCAACAATGTTGAAACGCTTGCATGTATTCCTTACATATTAAGAGAAGGTGCAGAGAAATTTGCATCAGTAGGAACAGAAAAGTCAAAGGGTACGAAGGTATTCGCACTCGGCGGCAAGGTTAACAACGTAGGTCTTGTAGAGGTTCCTATGGGTACAACCTTAAGAGAGCTTATTTATGATATCGGCGGCGGTATTCCAAACGGCAAGAAGTTCAAGGCTATCCAGACAGGTGGACCTTCAGGCGGATGTCTTACAGAGGAATTCCTTGACGAGCCGATTGATTTTGATAACCTCGTAGCAAAGGGCTCTATGATGGGTTCAGGCGGCGCTATCGTTATGGACGAGGACAACTGTATGGTTGACGTTGCTAAGTTCTACATGGAATTCATTTGCGACGAGTCATGCGGTAAGTGTTCACCATGCCGTATCGGTACAAAGCGTATGCTTGAGATTCTTACAAAGATTACAGAGGGAACAGGTACTATGGAGGACCTTGACGCCCTTGATGAATTAGCAAAGACAGTAAAGGCTAACTCATTATGTGCTCTCGGACAGACAGCAGCTAACCCTATTAATTCAACACTTGCACATTTCAGAGATGAATATATCGCACATATCGTTGATAAGAAGTGTCCTGCACACGTTTGCAAGAACCTTATGGAATACCATATCGATCCTGAAAAGTGTATCGGTTGCGGTCTGTGTGCTAAGAACTGTCCTGCAAGCTGTATTACAAGAACAGACTATATTGCTCCTGGACATAAGCTTGCATCATTTGAGATTAATGCGGCAGAGTGTGTAAAGTGTGGTTCATGTATGAGTGCTTGTCGAGTACATGCTATTTCAAAACAATAATAGGAGGGAATAACTATGGCATTAGTTAATATCAAAATAGAAGGCATTTCCTATCAGGTTGAAAGCGGCATGACCATACTCGAAGCAGCAAAAGCCTGTGGCTACGAAATTCCTTCATTATGTGCATTTAATCATGGTGAGTGCAACTTAGCTTCATGTCGTGTCTGCCTCGTTGAGGCTACAGGCGCAAGAGGTCTTGTTGCCAGCTGTGTATATCCTGTTGCTGAGGGCATGGAAATCAGAATTTCATCTCCTGCAGCAGTTGAAGCAAGAAGAAACAGCGTTGAGCTTCTTCTTTCAAACCACAACAAGAACTGTCAGCAGTGTGACAAGAATGGTCAGTGCGAGCTTCTCTACGTTGCACAGCTTACAGGCGCAAGAGATGACGCTTTCGCAGGAAGCTATTCCGAAAGACATATAGACCGCATCGCTCCTGCTCTCGTAAGAGATACATCAAAGTGTATTCTCTGCGGAAGATGTGTTGAGAGATGTAAGAACGCACACGGTCTCGGAATCCTTGGATTCGAGAACAGAGGCTTCAATACATTTGTTGCTCCTGCTGAAAACAGAAGCTTCGCTGATTCACCATGTATCCAGTGTGGTCAGTGTGTAAATGTCTGCCCTACAGGCGCTCTTATGGAGAATTCCGAAATCGGCAAGATTGACGCTGCATTTAAGGCAGGCAAGCATGTTATCGTGCAGGCTGCTCCTGCAGTAAGAGCTGCTCTCGGTGAAGAGTTTGGCTATCCAATCGGCACACCTGTTACAGGCAAGATGATTGCAGCACTCAGAAGACTCGGCTTTGAAAGAGTTTATGACGTAAACTTCGGCGCAGACCTTACAATCATGGAAGAGGGAACAGAGCTTCTCGGACGTCTTACAAACGGGGGCGTTCTTCCTATGATTACATCATGTTCACCGGGCTGGATTAACTACGCTGAGTACAACTATGGCGACCTTCTTCCACACCTTTCATCATGTAAGTCACCTCATCAGATGCAGGGCGCTATCATCAAGTCATACTGGGCAGAGCAGAATGGCATTGCTCCAGAGGATGTATTTGTTGTTTCAGTTATGCCTTGTGTTGCTAAAAAGTTTGAGAAAGAGCGTGAGCAGGAGAAGGTTAACGGTATTGCAGATGTTGATGCAGTTATCACAACAAGAGAGCTTGCAAGAATGATTAAGAGAAGCGGTATCTTATTCAATCGTCTTCCTGACGAAGAGTGGGATCAGGATATCATGGGCGACTACTCAGGCGCAGGTGTTATCTTCGGTGTTACAGGCGGCGTTATGGAGGCTGCTCTCAGAACAGTTTACTACAAGCTTACAGGCAAAGAAAAAGAAGCTATCACATTTGAAGAGGTTCGTGGCCATGAGGCAGGAATCCGTGAAGCATCAATCGATATCAATGGTACAGTTGTAAATGTTGCCATCGCATCAGGTATGAAGTCTGCAAAGGTTCTTCTTGATGAAATTAGAGAAGGCAAGTCAAAGTATCAGTTCATCGAGATTATGGGATGCCCTGGCGGATGTATCAACGGTGGTGGTCAGCCATATGTAAGAAGCTGCTTCCTTCCAAATGAATCAGATGATATTCTTGATACATACAAGGAAAAGAGAGCTAAGGCTCTTTACACAGAGGATGAGAGACAGGTTATCCGCCAGTCACACAACAATCCTCAGATTATCGAGCTTTACGAGAAATATCTTGGCGAGCCTAACTCACACAAGGCACATGAATTATTACATACATCATATGCTGCAAGAGAGGGCTTCAACGAGCTTGATTAAATTATAAAAGATAGACAAGCATAAATTCCGGGGCAGCCGCAGGCTGCCCCGTTTGTTCTCTGTAGTGTATATGATTTCGGGGCAGCCGCAGGCTGCCCCGTACATTTTGTCTTGTAGTATTTTACTTTTTCACGTATACATATTCACATGTAAAATCGTCTTCCGGATCATTATTAAAAATATCCAGTCTTCCATCCTTAAGTGTGCCGGTATAATCTATTGATATACCAAGGAATGTCTCTTTCATTGTGAAATTTTCACCTTCAAGATTCCATGTCAGATTAAAATCCATACCGTCTCTGTGGTGAATACCAACTCCGCCCGACTTAAGTTCAAGTGAAAACTCTTCATCCGTTACCTTTGCTTCATCAGGGTCTCCGACAAATTTCGTATACTGCCCCTCATAAGTTCCGATTACAGAATTTTCTGCTGACTTGCCACATCCCGCAAGGACTGATGCAAGCATTGCAACTACGATAATAAGCAGCACACACGCATTAAGCCTCTTCATTTCGCAAACCTCCTTTTCCTCAAAAGCACGCTTTCAAAACAGTAATTTTTAAAAAAGCACCTCGAATTTAATAAAACTAACCATATAACCCATATATACTTATGATTATTAATCATAAATCATTACTTGAATTTACGTCCCTTTGTATTCTTGCTTCCGGTCTTTTTACTGCTCTTCTTACCTGTAATTGACTCAATAAGCTTTGAAAAGAAGTTTGCAACCGGATTACCTGAACCCTTACTCATACATTTCACCTCCAGCATCAATTATTTTTTTTACGCACAGCAGCGCCCTTGACTAACAAATTCGCAGGTCTATAAGCCTTCTGCCCTATTCATTATTTTTTATATTCAATAAACCCACAGGCTTTTAAAAGCCTGGTATATTCTACAAGTCTTGGATAAAGCGGCTGAGCCTCCTCACCGTAATGCTCCTTTACCAGCTCGCCAATGTCATAAATTGAACGCTTACCATCCATAAGCGGCCAGACAAAGCTTCCTATTCCCTGAAGATGCACCTTGGTAATCCTCGGTTTTTTCAACAGCTTCTGTGCAATGCGATTGAATACGCCGGTATTTTCAACCAGAATATTAACCTCACCATTTTCATCAGCCTCCCAGCCGTATTTATCAACGCGCACCGGAATATAATCCAGAAAGTTGTTCTCTTTGATTTTATCCTTTGCCATACCATTCATCCTATGCTTTTACTATTCTTAAAATCAGATGTCCGCCTGTCTCTTATCATCTGTCATGAAGCTCTGCAGACTATGCCTTTTTATTATTCTTAAGTCCGTAAACTGCTACCAGCGCAATCATAGCTGCCATAAGAATTACGCCACCTACAATACCGGTATCAAGAGTTTTTGACAAATCAAATCTGCCCGCTACGCCCGCTACAGCAAGTATGGCAAGAATAATTCCTACAAGGCCCTCTCCTGCTATCATGCCTGAGCAGAACAATATACCTGAGCCGGCGTCATCATCAGCTCCGCCTTTAAGCTTCTTGTCAACAAACCATCTGGTTAATCCGCCAACCATTATGGTTGAGCTAAGCTCCAGTGGAAGATACAGACCTATTGCAACAGGCAGAACATTTATTCCTAAGATTTCAATTACAACTGCAATAAATACGCCGATGAATACGAGTGACCACGGAAGATTTCCATCCATAACGCCCTCTACTATCATCTTCATAAGCGTCGCCTGCGGTGCCGCAAGCTCCTTTGTTCCAAAGCCCCATGCACTGTCAAGTAAAATTAACACGCCGCCGATTGTAAGTGCTGCAATAACAGCGCCTAAAAGCTCGCCAATCTGCTGCTTCTTAGGTGTAGCGCCAAGAATATAGCCTGTCTTTAAATCCTGGGATGTATCGCCCGCCATGGCAGCAATAATACAAATTATCGTACCTATTGATATAGCGCCAATCATACCGTGAGCACCTGTATCTCCTGTTACCTTAAGCGCAAGCGTCGCGAACAAAAGTGTCGCAATAGCCATACCCGAAACCGGATTATTACTGCTTCCTACAAGTCCGACCATACGTGATGAAACCGCACCAAAGAAGAATCCGAAAACAACTATAAGTACAGCACCTAAAAATGATACCGGAATCTGCGGAAGCAGCCAGATAAGTATAATAAGTGCGATTATGCCGCCTACCACAAGCCTCATGTCAATATCTCTGTCTGTTCTGGCTGTGCCCGCTGTGCCTGCACCCTTTATGCCCTTCATCGCTCCTACAAATGTCTTTCCGATAAGCGGCAGTGATTTAACAAGGCTGATAATTCCACCTGCCGCAACCATGCCTGCACCGATATATCTGATGTAACTGCTCCAGATAGCACCTGCACCGCCCTCTGCATACATGTTTGCGATTGTATCCGTGCCGGGATAAAGAACACTGTCGCCGCCAAATGTAACAATGGCCGGAATAAGCACGAACCAGCCGAGAATTCCTCCTGCAAACAAATATGACGAAATCTTAAGACCGCAGATATAACCTACTCCGATAAGCGCAGGATATACCTCTGTTGAAAATTCTGTCTTAAGCGCCTTTATCGGCGCGGTAATAACTCCCGGCACTACCTTAAGTCCGTCCACAACAAATTTGAATAATGCAGCAGCACCCATACCGACAAATACAGTCTTTGCACTTGAACCGCCCTCTTCGCCTGCAAGCAGCACCTTTGCGCACGCTGTTCCTTCAGGATAAGGAAGCACTCCATGCTCCTTCACAATAAGTGCATTCCTGAGTGGTACCATAAACAGCACTCCTAGCAAGCCGCCGCAAAGCGCTATAAGTCCGATTGTAAGCAGGTCTGGCTTTTCCGAAACGCCCTCCTTTGCCCACAAAAACAACGCCGGCATAGTAAAAATAGCTCCTGCTGCAAGGGATTCTCCTGCTGAGCCTATGGTCTGTACCATGTTGCTCTCAAGTATAGAATCCTTCCTCATAATCATGCGGATAACTCCCATTGAAATAACTGCTGCCGGAATCGACGCAGACACAGTCATGCCTACTCTCACTCCCAGATATGCATTTGCAGCGCCAAAAACCACTGCAAGCAGCAAACCCATAACAACAGAAGTAATCGTAAATTCCGGTGTAATCTTTTCCGCCGGAATATACGGTTTAAATCCATTCTTCTTTTCACTCATTAGTTTTTCCTCCGTAAGAAAGTATATTATTAGTATAAAATATCAGTGCAACTTTGTACAGAGTTTTGATAAAATAATACATTTTAATCCGTTGCGGACGCCATGATTACCACAAAGCGGTTCAGGCTCTTATCATAAACTGTACAGCACAAGGCACCCCACCACTCATGTCCGTCATCAAAATACTCCGACCAGTCTGTTGTCCACTTATATATTTCCAAAGCATCAGTTCCATTCGGAAATAATGTATTATTGATTTTCTCAAAATCGGCCTCTATATAATCAGTTCCGTGTGGAGGCTCAAAAAAAGCCTTTCGATAACTTAGTCTCTCTCCCTCGTCCTCCGACTCAAAAAACTCCTTTGTGCTTATCTTCCTTGCTCTCGCTTTACATGCATCATAATGCCACACCAGACCACTTTCATCAGCCTTAAAAAGCCTGCGGCACGCAAAGCAGAGCGCCAGCCAGTGCGACTCACACTCCCTGTACGCTGCCTCACCCTTAACAATGCAGTAGTCTATGACACAGTCCGGATATTCTGCGATAAGGTCATAAAAATCATCCTCCTTTTTTACACCACTGCACTCATAAATATCATTATGACCTTCACCACCGGCTGTCACCTTACAACCAGTTTTGGCTTCTCCGCAGGCTGTCACCTTACAACCGGTTTTGGCTTCTTCTTCTCCTGCTGTTGCTTTCTTTTTCGGTCTGTCTCCAAACACCTTCTCGGCATAATCAAAGCCTATATCAACTTTATCAGCCGCATACTCAACCATTCTGCAAAAGTCCTTCGCATCATATTCAAAGCCTGTAATCGAAGAAATACATTCTCCGTAAAAAAATGCTTTCAATACATCAAACGGGTCAAATGCATTGTGTACCACACTCATAAATCCGCTCTCATCCGTAATATAAAGACAAGGCTCATACGGGTGGCAGGAAAGCTTAAATTTCTTGCCGTTTGCGACAAGATACGGTTCTTTGTTTTTCTGTCCCAGCGTATATTTTTCATCATGATAAACGACCACATCTTTTTTAATATCCCATGGCGGCGTAAACGGTGATTTTGGCATATCAGCATAATAATCCCTATCATTAGGCTTTACCTCGCCCTGGGCAACCGCCCTTTCAAGCAGCGAAAAATATTCATCGAGGTCTATCTCATAAAAAATCTGAGAGAAATTGCTACTGTTATATTTGTCATGATTAGTCCATACCATTAAAAACAATCTGCCGTCGGTATCGCGTCCCACTGCCTTCTCAACATGATAGCGGCACTGTCCTATTCTCCACTCCCCGTCAAATTCCTCTTTGTCAACCCAGAACCATGCATTCCAGCTCCAGTCCTCATGTGTTTTAAGTTCTTTCACTCCACTCACTTCTCTCCGTTTAGTATTTCATAAATTCCGTTCGTAAAATCCCTGTAATGCTTCGGAAAATTCTCAGATCCACTCGCCTTTATCCTTCTGCCGTCATTCACGACTGCCTCAAGTGAAAACATTATGCCGTCCAGCACATGCTTCGGATGCTTTCCATAAAATCCATCCCACGAAATCACGTCACAGTCATTAAGCAGCTGCAGCATCCTCTCTTTGCTACACTCAGCACGCTTCTCAAGCACACGCGTCTTCTCGCCCTCAGAATAACGGATTCCATACTGCGAAACCTCCACTGCACCGGACTTCATCACAATCTCATACTCAGCAATAAAACGCATGCCGCTTGTATTCAGCGTAATAATTTCAAAGGATACTATGCTACCGCCTGCGCTATCTGTATCGCCATGCTTAAACAATCTGCTAAAGATATTCCCTGTTTTTTTATTGTTCTCCACACTATACTCCACCTTTCCGTATTATCTGTGGTTTCCGAAGTCTGCACTTCATCATCCATCGCAATTTACTCTGTGTTTTTGTGCACGGTATCATAATCTCTCCTCTTTTGCACAATCATTCATCACAATATGACAGCTTGTCAGGCAGATGATGAAGATACATATCCAAAGCATCACTGCTTTCCTCAAGCACCTTCATAAGTCCCGGGTCAGGAAATGCGTGATTATCATGATAATCAATTTCGCCCTCTGAGCGTATTAAAAACGCCAGCTTCTCCTCATCAATTGAAAACTGTGCGTTTACGCCTTCCTTGTTTCCTCTCGCGTCAAGTCTTATCCACCTTTCCAGGGATGAAATGTACACCGTGTTTAATGCATGAATACAATAACCCGTATCAGGCGTGTCTCCTAAAGTCAGGCGCTGATAGCTAAAGCCTGCCGGGATACCATTTGCCCGAAGAAGTGCTGCCAGAAGATTTGCCTTCGCCCAGCAGATACCCACGCCTTCCCTTAAAACGTCACTTGCAGAAACAGTGACGCGCGCATCCTTTGCATCCCACGAATGCCTTATGCTGTCTCTCACAAAATAATATGTATTCTCTACAAGCGACAATTCATCCGCCGCCTCTGCTTTAAGCCTGTCTGCCACAGCTTTTACAGCCGGATTGTCATAGTCCACATACCTTGTACTCTCTAAATATTCCTCAAACATATTGCTACCCTTACTTCATCAACCCGTCAAGCAAATATGCTGCAGTCATCCTGACAGCTTCTTCGTTAATCGATGAAATATCATCAAACTCGCCGCCATGCATAGTTTTGGTCAGTCTCAAGGTCATAAATTGATTCTGGTCATTTTCGTCGATAGGCTGATTCGTTCTGATTTTGTCTGCCAACGCTGCAAAGAATTCCTTTGCCTCTGCATCCGCAGTACAGACCGAAATGTTCGGTATGTTATTTATCTCAAACAAGTAATCATCTCCCTGCGGCATAAAACCGATAAGCTGCACTTTATACCTATCTAGCACTTCTTTGCTCAATATTCTGCTAAATAAAGGGTTTTCAAAGTTTCCTTTATCATTGATAAGAATTTCACTTCCAAAGCCACACATATCTAAATTAATCATAGAAATGATATTGCCGCTTCCAACAGTCTCAATATAATGCTTTGCACCAATGCTCCCCTTTTCCTCACCATCAAAAAACACAAAATCCACATTCCCCTTGAAATCTGACTTCAAGCTCATATCCTTTATGACGTGTAGCAATACAGCACACCCCGAAGCATTATCATTTGCGCCTGTGCTGCCTTCTTCAACATCCCAATGCGCCCCGATAGTCAGTCTCTTTTCATCAGAATTGAATGGCACGATAATATTCTCAGCGTCATCAAATTTCTGAATTTGAAAATCTACACCAATTTCATTTAAAATGCTCTTGATGCTTTCCTTTCTTGCGTTATTATCAAATGAAACAATTCTTTTTATATACTCCATTATAAATCTCCCTTTGCTTTTGCTAAATTTAAAATAAAAATATAGCATTTATATAAATATTTTTTATCATGTAATATTGCTTTTTCCAATATTGCATTTTTCACATAGGGTCTGCAAATTATCTATAACAGTCTTTCCTCCATTAGATCAAGGTATAATATGCTTCTCCTGAATATGTCATTTCAATTCTTTTCTAAAGCATATAACCCGATTTGTTTCCGCAAATCCCACCGCCATATGGAACCTCATGCTTTCATCGTTATCAAGCTCGCAATCGCTTGCAAATTCGCTGCAGCCCTTTTCCTTTGCCCACTTCTCGCATTCTGACAGCAGCTCTGCTGCATAGCCCTTCTTCCGGTAGCCTTCAGAGACAAAAATACCTTCAAGATATCCGACAGGTGAGCTCTTTGTTCCTTCGACATAATCGTGACGCAGCTGGCACTGTGCAAAACCAATTGGTTTACCATCAACATATTTGATAAAACAGGCTGCTTCCTTATTCATCACCAGTTTACAAAACTCCTCAGTCAAATCCTCAAGATTGTTATCCATCCACATTTGTATCGCCAGATTTGCAAGTTCACCGGCATCTTCAATTTTTGCTCTCTTAATCATATACTTATTCCTTTACACATATCAGAAGTTGCGCGTTTCTACGAGCGGTGCGTGTCTGTCACATAATGCGTGGCGGGAGCTTGCTCACGCAAGCGCATTTATGCGAACAGTCACATAGCGCGACAGCGCGGCATGAGCATGCAGCGTAGCGGAATGCGAATGAACGCACCGCGATAAAATCGAATTTGTCGCTCACATATGCTTTCTTCAATTATAGCGTTTTAAACAACAGCTCTGCGAGATGGCGGCCATCCACGCCTCCGGAGATCAGACCTTCCAGGCAATAGTGGCAATAGCAAATCACTGTATCTGTCGTATATCGTGAACAGTATTCCCGCATAATTGCTTCCTGTTCTTCTGCGCTATGAGGCTGAAACAGTCCTTCTGCTCCATCTTTATAGTGCTTTGGCGCAAGCTTTGGATTTCTTTCTACCTGCGGTCGATAAAGAGAATTGCCGCAGTAGTCGGCTCTCTCCCGATTATTTTCAGGCTCGACATAATGGACATTCATCTTTTCAAGCAAACGCCTTACCGCATCGTGCGTTTCATTTCTGTCCCGCATTCTCCAGCAATCCTGGATAGTGGCCGTTAACTCAGAATAATCTGGAAACGAGAAGTTCTGGTCCTGGTCAATCAATTCCCAAAGGGAATGAACCCTCCTGACGCCGCGCCATTCCTCGGAAATATTCATGCAGTTCGGACACAGCGACCAGATTTCATCTTCCGGCAGAAACACATGACTCTGAGGGAGACTTATCCATCTCTCCGAAAGATCACCCCGGGGCATTTTCTCTTCGTAGATTTCCTTCTTCCAGCCTGGAACGCAACACCTGACAATGCTGATGTCATTCAGAGAAGCCACATAATCCTGTATTCTTTTGCTCAATTCCGGGTACTTTACTGTAAAAACACAACTTGCTATGTAATACTTCATTGCTTATTTCCTCTCATAAATTCCGATTTGGTTATTTCCTTGTCATCAATACTACCGTCTCCTCCGACTCGACCTAGCTCTGTCTTCGCACTTCGTGCTTGCCAATAGCTAGGTCTCCCTGTATGGTGCTCCGTAATCTATTACGCCGCTAATCCGCCACATTGGCGTTTTGAGTATTCCGGTTTAGTTTTGCTCTTGAATCATTTTCTTTACCGCCTTATCAAAATCCGATTCAATAGGCTGAGTTCGGTTGAATATTTCATATTCAGCATTTGCCTTATCCATAGCCTGCTTGTGAGATATTCTTCTGTTATCCTTAAGAATCTTGTACTGACGGAATTCCAAAAATGCATTCACGCTCTTTTCAAACTCTTCCATCGTGAATATATTCTCACGCTCGATCAAATCTTCAATATAATCAAAATATCCGGTAACCGCACGTTCTAGCCTGCGAATCTGCTTTTCTTCAAGATAATTCTTTGCAACCGAAACGTCTGATTTCAGTATCCTGCCATTTGGAGTATTATTCCATGTGGTAAGCCCCATGTTTTCTTTCTCATGGTCAGCCGATTCATATACTATTTCTGCAGCAGTATGATTTGTGATGGCATAATGGAACTTGTTCTGTATCGTTGCATAAAAATGATAAGCCACTTCTGAATCCTTTATGTAATCAATACTGCACTCGGCAAAAATATCTGTAATCTGCTGCCATATGCGCCGTTCGCTGGCACGAATAGAGCGAACACGCTCCAACAATTCACGGAAATAATCTTTTCCGAAAGCTGTTTTTCCTTGCTTAAGGCGTTCGTCATCCAGCACAAAGCCTTTCGTCATGTATTCCTTAAGAACTGTAGTCGCCCAGATGCGGAATTTTGTCGCTTTAATTGAATTTACACGATATCCAACAGAAATAATTGCATCCAGATTATAAAACATAGATTCTTTATCTTGTGTTTTTCCGGGGATTGCTCCATGCGGACTGGTTGTTGCAATTTTTGCAACAACCACTTTTTCATCAAGTTCCCCACTCTCAAATATCTTCTTCAGGTGTCTGCTGATGCCGGATTTATCAACCCCAAACAATTCTGCCATAGCCTTTTGAATGATCCACAGGCTGTGAATGACTGTCCGCAACTCTTTTCTTATCCTCATCAGTAAACTTCCTTTTCAGAACCCTGTATTCGAGGTTTTTAAGCATCTCATCAGTCGAATTCTTTACCGCCGCACAATATTCATAGACAGCTTTTATATCTAACTGTTTTGAAAAGGCTGTTTATGGAAACATGTCTATCTCTTTTTATACAAAATGATTTCGGGGTCAGCACCATTGCAGCCATACTCACAAACAAGAATGAACTCTTCATTTGCGACAACACCTAAGCATCTTTCGGATCCTGTCTGTTCTATCTGACAGCCAAGATAGACATCGTTGTCATTTAAAAATTGTACTGCTGTTCCGTTTGACAAAGGGTATTCCAGATTGACAAAGGCTCCATTCAATAAATAAAGTTCATCGACTGCAAGTCCCTTTATATCCAAAGAATTCAGTTCATCAATCAACTGCTTTTTCAGTTTGAAAAAGTCCTTATTCCTTTCTGCAATACAACTGCCTCCAAAAGGATGTCCGCCAGACTTTTCGCATCCGCCACACTCAGACAATCTATTGCATTCTTTGCAACAATCACTTTCACAATATGTCATGCTATTATCCTCCACAAAAATCCATCTAACTTACTTCGTTAATTTTGTCAGCAGAACTACAGTCTCGACGTCGTTATCGTTGAGCAACACCTTGCCACCTGCTTCAGCGTCATAATCTTTACGGAATTTTAATCCTGTACGATGCGGGCTTGTTATTCAAATCGTATCACCTGCTCATTGGCATCTACTGATGCATTTACACCAAACGGGATAATGCACCTCGGTGTCGCATGACCGATGTTCACATTACAGAGAACCGGAATTAAAGGATCATCTATGGCAGATATCAGCAATTCCTTATACTCTTCAGAATACATTTCATCCATCGGTTTTCCAACCAGCAAGCCGGAAATGTTTTGAAATACACCTCTTTCCTTCAGATATTCCAGTGCCTGGCGATACTTTTTAGGAGAAGGTTTTTCTTCACTTGACTCCAGCAAAAGTATGTGCCCCTTCCAGGCATCCGCATCCGGAAAGATGTGGTATTTCTCACATAAGACAGGCATGTCTGCATAGCGTTCTCCATTAAAAATGTCAAATATCGAATCAATACATCCGCCCAGGATTTTCCCCTCAAATACCGCCGGTCCTTGAATAAGCTCATATCCTATATTGTTGTGTTTTATTCTTGGTTGTCCGATCTGGGTTTCGTCAAATGCAGTTCTTTCTTCATACCAGACATCACTTGGATGGATCTCTTTTATCTTCCCTGTCTGGATCAATTCTTCAAAACACTTTTTGCTGTAGGGAAGCATATCCGAATCCAGTTCGCAAAGATCGGCCAAAAACGACTGTCCATAGAATGTCTTTATGCCAAGCTTATGCAGCATCAGATGGTTGATCGTGGTATCCGAAAAGCCAAGGAATATCTTATCATTTACAGCCTTCTCAAGTTCATCATTTTCAAACAGATAAGAGAGCAAACGATAAGTATCATCTCCGCCGATCGCACACAGAATCATATCTACATCAGGATTGGCATATGCATCCAACAGATCCGACGCTCTATCTTCGGGATGATTTTTAATATACTCTATCCCCTTAAGAGCATTCTTTGAAAACCTCACCTGTAGTCCCATGGATTCCAACCGCTTAACACCAATCTTCAGTTCATGCGCTGCAAACGTTTCACCGATGATTCCACTTGATAAGCTCACAATTTCTACAGTTTTAATCATATTGTCACCAACACTTCCCATCTGCCGTTACGCTTACCGTTCTCTCTGCGAATCAATTCTTTTTCTTGCATTTCAACTGTTCGTGTCTTTATTGTTCTTTCGGATTTTCCAATGATACCAGCCAATTCTTTCTGTGTAATCGAAGGATTCTTTAGTAACTCTTTTAGAATTGCCAATTCCTCCAAAGTGCAATTATTGCACTTTGAACCATCCCTTATTGCACTTTGAATTGCACTTTGTTCCCTGTAATCCACATGAATAAATCTATTCTTTAACTCATTTTGATATCCCATCAGAAGATTTTCAAAAAAGCGCTCTAAATATATTCTAGTAGCACTGATCCCCTTGCCGAGATCATTATAATTAGCTCTGACAAGTGAGTTTCTGAAATACCATGAGTTCTCGGCAAATATCTCATTATTAACCGAAAAACCAAATGTCTTCAGATACTTAATAATGAAAACCGCCGTAGATCTTGTATTGCCTTCACAAAACGGATGAATCTGCCATATACCGGAGGTAAACTTCGCTATATGCTTCACCGCATCAACGGCAGAAAGACCTTCGTAAGAAAATTGCTTTTCCAGACCGAAATCATAATCCAAGGTATCCCTTATACTCTCAGCCGAAGCATACAGAACGGTCTCTCCGTTAAGGACCCATTCACTTTTCGTAATGTTATAAGTCCTGTATTCACCTGCATGGGGGAAGATATCTTTGAACAGCCGTTTGTGAATGGTTTTCCACTCTGCAGGCGAGAACTGAAATGTTCTTTCTCCCAACAATCCAGCGATTCTGGCAGAAACAATGTCAGCTTCTTTTGTACTCTCTTCGATTTCGGTTCGGCTCTGCCTTTGTTCATAGTACGACTGAATACGATTCTGCGCTGTCTTTATATCTATTCGGCCTTCAATATGCTCTTTGGCCGTTTCTAACAGATACTCAGAGGTCTTTAATCCGTCAACATCCTGAAGACCGATAGCAGTTTTCCACGCATTAGATTTCTCTGACTGCTCGGGTTCTCCCTGTCTGATATATTCTTCAAGATCCATCTGCCATTTTTCATGATCATTCCGTGGCATCTGCAGTCACCCCCGTTCCGTTCTTGATCCTATGATAGTCCTCCATCTCTACATCAAGAGTAATTGTTCTCTCCCGGGTGTTGCTCAATCGCTGCAAAAGGCTCACGACTTCCACATGCCCCGTCATCGGGAACATATCAAATGCCTGCGCCTTTTTTGCCCTATACCCCTTCTTTGCAAAGTACTCAAGGTCTCTCGCAAGGGTTTCAGGTGCGCATGAAATGTAAACCACTTTTTCAGGTGCAAGTAAAGCCACTGCATCCATAAAACGCTCGTCGCTTCCTGCGCGTGGCGGGTCCATAATAACTACATCCGCAGTTTCGCCTGAAGCTGCCATGTTCTGCATGAAATCGCTCGCATCATTTTTATAGAAGGAAATATTCTTGACCGCATTTAGCCTTGCATTTTTGACTGCGTCCTTCACTGCATCAGGATTCAGCTCCACGCCGATGACCTCCCCTGCCTTACCGGCGGCGGTTATGCCTATCGTGCCGATGCCGCAGTATGCATCAATTACGCGCTCATTTCCGGTAAGATGCGCATATTCTATCGCCTTGTTATATAATTTTTCGGTCTGGACAGGGTTGACCTGATAAAATGATTTCGGCGATATTATAAAGCGCCTGCCGCAAAGCTCGTCCTCTATGTAACCCTTGCCGTAAAGCACAATCTCTCTGTCGCCGAGCACCATGCTTGTCTTTTTGTCGTTGATGTTCAGCACTATTGTGGTGATTTCAGGGTGCTTTGTACGTAACGCCTTTATAAAATTGTTCTTCGACGGAAATACCGGGTCGCCGGCTACAAGCACCACCATCACCTGCCCGGTCGAATGTCCGACGCGGATTAAAATGTGCCTCAGATAACCATAGCCGGTGTCCTCGCAGTAAGCCTTTATCTTAAATGAAGGCAGCAAAGAAACTATACTTTGGATAATCTCGTCTGCCAGCTTATCTTCAATCATGCATGTTTTTACAGGCACAACATCATGCGTACCCTCTTCGTACACACCTGAAATGATTTTGCCTCTGTTTACGTCAAGCACAGCATGCACCTTGTTCCTGTAATGAAACGGCTCGTCCATACCCACTATTTTCTCAGGCTTAACGAAGCCGCCTATAAGCTGCTCCACCTTCTTTTGCTTAAGCTTTAACTGCTTATCATAAGGCATGTCGATATACTGGCAGCCGCCGCATCTTTTGCTCACCGGACATAGACTTGTTTTTTGTGTTCTGACGGATTTATCTGTCTCAACAAAACTGCTCTTAGGCTTGCTATCATTTCTTTTCTTCTCAAAGCTAATGCTTGGCGCTCCTGTACGCTTTTCGCTCTGCCTTGCATTCTGCACTCCTGTACGCTTTTCGCTCTGCCTTGCGCCTTGCTTTATACTTTTAAAATCGTTATGTTTTTCACTCTGCCTTGCGTTAGGCTTTTCTGCGTGCCTTGCGCCTTGCTTTACACTTTTAAAATCGTTATGTTTTTCGCTCTGCCTTGCATTTGCTGCTATGCTACGCTTTTCATTCTGCCTTGCGCTTGGCGCTCCCTTGAAGCTCTTTTTATTTGCATAATTATTTTTATCGTTCACCTTTTACAATCCTTCCATATCAAATTCAGGAATGAAGCTTTCCTTAGCGGTGTCGCCCTCCTGTATAAATCCATTTTCAACGCCCAGCTCTATGGCGTAATCTACAACCTCGTCGTATTCCTCGTCAGTAATTTTGCGGTTGATTTCAGGATAGCCGGCCACATGCTCAAGCGGTGTGTACTGATTCATGATGCTGTAGAAAATGTTGTTGCCATATGCTTCAAACAAATATTTTATGACCTTTTTTGAGTCCTCAGTGCAGCCCGGCAGTACAAGATGCCTTACTATCAGTCCCCTTTTCATCATGCCGCTCTCGTCAAATTCAGGCAGTCCGACCTGCCCGTACATCTTTGCCACAGCCTTCGCGGCAATCCCGAAATAATCTGCGGCTGCCGAGTAGCGGCGGCTTATACTGCTGTCATGATATTTCATATCTGCAAGATAAATATCCACCAGCCCGTCAAGCATTTCAATAGTATGTTCGTTTTCGTAGCTTGCGGTGTTATAAACTACCGGAATGTTCAATCCGTTTTTCTTTGCAAGCTTTAGTGCCTCGCATATCTGCGGCACATAGTGGGTCGGCGTCACAAGATTAATGTTGTGCGCGCCCTTTTCCATAAGCATTAAAAAAAGCTCTCCTAGTCTTTCAATGCTCACCTCTTTACCGACGCTTCCTATCGCAATGCGGTGGTTCTGGCAGTAAACACATTTTAACGAGCAGCCCGAAAAAAATACTGTGCCCGAGCCTCTCTCGCCGGAAATCACAGGCTCCTCCCACATATGAAGCGCCGCTCTTGCTACAAATATTCTGCTGTCAAAGCCGCAGTAGCCCTTCACGCCGTTATTTCTATCAACAAAGCAGTTCCTTGCACAAAGGCTGCATTTGTCCAGTTCCCTAAGCTTCATAATACTCTCCATTCAACCGCCTGTAAGGCGGTATGTACCTCTCATGGTACCGATGCCGGATAATAACACCACTTAACCGCCTGTAAGGCGGTATGTTTCTCATGGTACCGATGCCGGATAATAACACCACTTAACCGCCTGTAAGGCGGTATATACCTCTCATGGTGCCGATGCCGGATATCATATCACCATTCAACCATCTGCCCGGCGGTATGTATCTCATTAATTCATATGCTTTATATAATATAGACTCTCCATGTGAGATTCTCCCGCTTCGTCACTTTTGCGCAAGGCGCAAAGTGGTTTATACTCTATAGTTCTGCCTATAAATAAAAAAAGCCCATATACACATTATAGTATATATGAGCTATTTAATAAATCATTTTTTTGAAACAGACTCCCGCACATTTAATCTTAAAGCTCCAGCCGAGGATATTATCGTGTCTCTCCACGCGCAATCTTTTATGCTCCAGCTGCGCATTATCGTGCCGTGCGCAATCTTTTATGCTCCAACCGCTATCGTGCCGTACGCAATCTTTTATGCTCCAGCCGCATTTATCATGCCGTGCGCAATCTTTTATGCCCTAGCCGCGTATTATCGTGCCGCCGCCCATCACAATATCGCCATCATAAATTACCACAGCCTGACCCGGCGTAATCGCCCTCTGCGGCTCGTCAAATACAACCCTGATACCCTTTTCGTGATTGTAAACTGTGCATGGTGCGCCCTTATGGGAATATCTGATTTTCGCCCACGCGCGCATGCCGTCCTCAAACTCAGGCACTGCCATATAATTTATATTGTCTGCGATTAGCTCCAATGAAAAGACATCGCCGCCATCGCCGATAACAACCTCATTTGTGTCGGTGCGGATATCGGTAACAAATACCGGTCTGCCCATTGAAAGATTTAAGCCCTTGCGCTGGCCAATCGTGTAATGAATAATGCCCTTGTGGGTTCCGAGCACATTGCCGTCTTTATCGACAAAATTACCCGGTCTTACATTGCTGCAGTCGCATTCCCTCTCAATAAAGCCTGCATAATCATTGTCCGGAATAAAGCATATCTCCTGACTGTCAGGCTTATTTGCAACCACAAGCCCTGCCTCGTCGGCAAGCCTTCTTATCTGCGGCTTTTCAAAATCTCCGACCGGCATAAGCGTGTGCTCAAGCTGGTATTGCGTGAGGTTGTAAAGCGCATAGGTCTGGTCCTTCGCATCAGTCTTTGACTTCTGAATCGCATACCTGCCGTTTGGAAGCTTTACTACCCTTGCATAATGTCCCGTGGCAATATAATCTGCGCCAATCTCCAGACTTCTTCTAAGCAGTGATTCCCACTTTACATATCTGTTGCAGGCAATGCACGGATTAGGCGTCATGCCGTGAAGATAGGCATCCGTAAAATAATCAATGACATTTTCCTTAAATTCATTTTTAAAATTCATAACGTAATAGGGAATGTCGAGTATGCCCGCAACCCGCCTTGCATCATCAACGGCGCTTAAGCCGCAGCAGCCGCCCTCATGCTCTATGGTGCACCTGTCCTCATCCTGCCATATCTGCATGGTCACGCCTATGACATTGTAGCCCTGCTCCTTTAGAAGAAGCGCCGCTACAGACGAGTCCACTCCGCCGGACATTCCCACCACAACAGTTTTTTTAGTATTCTTCATCTTCCTCTTCTTCGCCTTCGTGGATATCATTCTTCGGCTTTGAAAGGCCGTCGATAACAATACCATTCTTCTCTGCGTAATCCCAAAGTGCTGCGTGGATTGCCTCCTCTGCAAGCAGCGAGCAGTGAATCTTGACAGGCGGAAGGCCGTCAAGTGCCTCCATAACCGCCTTATTTGTTACCTCAAGAGCCTCATAAATAGTCTTGCCCATAACAAGCTCTGTAGCCATGCTGCTTGTGGCAACCGCAGCTCCGCAGCCGAAGGTCTTAAACTTGCAGTCCTTAATAACCTTCGTCTCTTCATCTATATCAAGATAAATACGCATAATGTCGCCGCACTTTGCATTACCAACAGTGCCGACACCGCTTGCATTCTCAATCTCTCCGACATTTCTCGGATTGGTGAAATGATCCATAACCTTTTCGCTGTACATATTTATTCCGCCTTTCTCAAAATACAGACTGTAATTTAACTGTTCTTCTTAACAAAATCCTCATAAAGAGGCGACATGCTTCTTAATCTGTCAACTATGAATTTAAGCTGCTCAACAACATAATCCATCTCTTCCTTAGTGTTCTCGTGTGAAAGCGTAAGCCTTAATGAGCCGTGCGCTATCTCGTGAGGCAGACCAATCGCAAGAAGCACATGTGACGGGTCAAGCGAGCCTGACGTACACGCCGAACCGCTTGATGCGCAGATGCCTCTCTGGTCAAGCATAATTAAAAGCGACTCACCCTCAATAAACTGAAAGCTGAAGTTTGCGTTGTTCGGAAGCCTGTCCGTCCTGTGACCGTTGAGTCTCACATAAGGTATCTCTGTCAATATCCTGTCAATAAGATAATCTCTTAATTCACATTCCTGCTTAATGCGCTCGTCCATTGCGTCTGCGGCAAGCCTTGCAGCCGCTGCCATACCTACGATGCCCGGCACATTGTGTGTACCGGCCCTTCTGCTTCTCTCCTGAGCGCCGCCATGAATAAACGAACCAATCTTAACGCCCTTTCTGATATACATAAAGCCTATGCCCTTCGGTCCGTTGAACTTGTGACCGCTTGCAGAAAGCATGTCAATATTCATCTCCTGCACATCAATCGGCACGTGGGCAAACGCCTGTACTGCATCAGTATGGAACAACACGCCATGCTTCTTTGCTATGGCGCCGATTTCCTTTATCGGCTGTATCGTACCAATCTCATTGTTTGCAAACATAATGCTTATGAGAATCGTCTCAGGCTTAATCGCAGCCTCAAGCTCCTCAAGGCTAATCTTACCGTCAGCGTCTACATCAAGATATGTCACCTCAAAGCCCTGCTTCTCTAAATACTGGCAGGTATGAAGCACAGCATGATGCTCAAGCTTTGAAGTAATAATATGGTTGCCCTTCGTCTTATAGGCTTCCGCCGTTCCCTTAATCGCCCAGTTATCAGACTCGCTTCCGCCGCCGGTAAAATATATCTCATTGGTCCTTGCTCCGAGTATATTCGCTATCTGCTCTCTTGCATCCTCAACAGCAGCCTTGCTGTGCTGCGCAATATCATATACGCTTGACGGATTACTGAAATTCTCTATAAAATAAGGCTTCATAACTTCAAAAACGTCTGCATCCAGCTTTGTAGTTGCGGCATTATCAAGGTAAATAAGCTTATTCATGGTGTTTATTCCTCCTAACTACAATTCATAGTATCTTACTAGGTATTATTATAGTATAGATTTATTTAAAGTCAAGTTCCTGCTTAAGTACAATTATTATATTATTATAAAATGATATCAGGGTCGAAAGCCTGAGCCACTATCTATGGCATAAGTGATTCAATGTTTTTATCCATCCACTTTACGCGCTGCTTAAGCCAGTCCTCAAGATAATCGACCTCTGCCTCGAAGCTTCCCTGCCCAAGCACTGCATTCCAGCCGCGGTTGCCCATGCCCCACTTGTCAAAATTCATCTTCTGCGAGGTGTCAAGCATCGCCGCATATCTTCTAATATCAGACAAGCCATCCTTGCCCGGCGTGTACATTTTCACAATATCGTCATGCACCTCGTGATAGCGGTCAATGATTTTCTGCACCAGCTCAGGGTCCTGCATAAGATAAAAATAAATGTACTGCCCGTTGATAAAGAAGCCCTCCGGGTATTCACATCCGTTGCATCTGTATGTACCCGCCGACAAATCAAGGTCCCATACCGGGCCGATTTTCATTATCGAATCCCTGTCCTTATAAAAGAATGTGCTTGCATAAAATGCGTCGTTATTCTTGAAAAGCTCATGTACAATATAAAAATCCACAAGCGAATCAACGTCTATAAACTCCTTATACGTCTCGTTATCACCTTCAAGCAGGACATTTTTTACCGACTTCTCAAACTGATGATAATAATCCTCAATATAATCAAACTGCGCTTCATTATACTTCTTGTCAAGCGACGGACTCTCTATTACCACTGCCTTGTCCATAAGAAATGAAGGGAAAGTAATTTCATTCTCGCCGTCATCATCATTTACCCTGTCATGTGGTTTTAACTGAAGAAGATATCCTCCGTTTATAATCTCCTCATTCTCTGCATTCGGATAATCGTCCAGGTCCTTTATGTCTACTCTGTTGTTCTTTACCTCAATCTTTTCGGTAATAAGATACGAGCCTGTGTATTTGTCGTTCATTACCACATCAACAAACACGCTCTGAACTGCGTACTGCATGCCCATGTCACACGCCAGATTGTAAGCAAGCTTATCCCTCATAAGCGATTTATCATAATAATTTGCGAACAGAACCCACTTTTTTGCCTTGCCCATGCCGAAAAGGTCCGTCTTCGCTGCAAGCTTCATGACATAAGGCTTCTTGTCGCAGTCCCACGTGGAATTGCCCCTGCCGTGAATATCCTCAACAAGGCACTCCAAGTCCTTAAGCTCGTAATCGGTATACTCCGACTCATATCCTGCCGGTATTGAAATGAACACAGCGCCCCTGCAGGAATTATCCTTTGAACGGTTCATGTCCTTAATGGTTCCGAAGGTTTCGTCAATATTAAAATAAAGCGTCGGGATGTCAGCAGTAACAAACCGAAGCGTTCCCAGCTCGAACACCTTATCTTTAGCATCCTTATCAAATGATACCTCAAGCCTTACCTTCTTTTTGCCGGTAAGCTTAGCGTCTGAAATATCATACATGCATTCCTCCAGCGCGCTGTCTAAGGATTTAGCCTCCGCCTCCGGCAGCTTTTTCTCAAACGCCTTCGATTTGAATCTTCCGGTATAAAGCCTGATTGTCGCACCGCTTTCCTTCGCCGCAACGCCTGATATAATTATCTTGTCCGCAGCCTTCTCTCCAAAATCCAGATATCCGAAATCCAGCACATAACTCTCCCTGCTTCCCGTATTCTTAAGCGAATCCGCCTTTGTAACGGTAAACTCCTGCTCAGATTCTATACTTCCTGCCTCATACGATTTTGCAAACTCAAATACCTCGTAGGCATCGGCAGCATCAATATTTTTGCCTGTTCTGATATCGTCTATCCAGCCCTTAAAAAATGCATTATACGATATCATGCCGCCCACTACAAGTATGGTCAGAATAAGTATCGCCGCAACAAGCTTAAACGCACGCTTTTCATTCATAAGTCCTAACCTCCATTATCCTATTCCCTAAATAATAATTTTAATAAATATTGTCTTTACGGTCAATATAATTTGAAATTATGTTGCCCTATACCCTGTATTTTTTAGTTTTCAAGCATTTATAAATGTGATATACTTCATTTCAAACGAAGCCGCAGTAAAAATGCAGTGATGATTTCTACTTTGCTGCACTTTAAGAAAATGCTGCGCCGGTTTTTGCTAAGCATAAACTTTTAGAAAATGCTGCGCCGGTTTTTACCTTGCGTCATTTTAATGAAATCTAATAATGATTTTCAGCAGAACCTTAAGCGGCACAATGTCTAAACCATTTTATAACGACAACAGGGAGGTACCGCATGGAATACGGACTTATAGGAGAAAAGCTTGGACACAGTTATTCCAAGCCGATACACGAAAAACTTGCAGACTATACTTATGAGCTTACGCCTCTTTCTCGTGATGAATTCACAGAGTTTATGGAAAAGCGGCAGTTTAAGGCAATTAATGTTACCATTCCTTACAAAAAGGCGGTAATACCTTATCTTAACGAGCTTGACGATGCGGCTGCGGCGATAGGCGCGGTCAATACAATTGTCAACAAGAACGGCCGACTTAAGGGCTACAATACCGATTATCTCGGCTTTATATATATGATGAGAAGCAATGGAATAGATGCGCGTGGCAAGAAGGCGCTGGTGCTCGGCTCGGGCGGCGCCGCACAGGCTGTTATTGCCGCATTAAAATCTGAGGGCGCCGCCTGTGTGCTTGTCGTAAGCCGAAGTGCGGGCACCGACAGGATAACCTACGAGGAATGCATTTCCTCCCACGCCGACGCAGACCTTATAGTAAACACCACTCCTATCGGCATGTACCCGAACGTGGATGCAAGCCCGATTGACCTTACGCCTTTTAAAAAATGTACCGCCGTGCTTGATGTTATCTACAACCCTGAGGTTACTAAATTAACCGCACAGGCAAGGGCACTTGGCATGAAGGGCATCACCGGTCTTTCGATGCTGACCGCACAGGCTAAATACGCCTGCGAATTTTTCCTTGATATTAAAATTGACGACGCAATACTGCCTGCGCTTACGGCTGATATTGCGGCGCAGGTTTATAAGCATGATGCACAGGAAAGCAGCAATACATCAGCACACACTAAAAATGATGATTTAGGCACTATGCCTCTGAATATAAACGGAGTGCTTTTCGGAGAAGGTCTTCCGAAGCTTTGCATACCGATAGTTGATACCTCTAAGGAGCAGATAGTTGAAAGTGCCAAAAAGCTTTCTGAATATAATTATGACGTTTTAGAGTGGCGCATGGATTATTTTGAAGATGTCTGCAAGCCTGACAAGGTAACGGACGTGCTTAAAAATATTAAAGCTGCTATCGGAGACAGGCTTTTGCTTGCCACCTTCAGAAGCGTAAGGGATGGTGGGAAAAAAGAAATTTCTGAGGAATATTACAAGGCTCTCTGCACGACCGCTATCAAGAGCGGCTGCGTGAATTTAATAGATGTTGAGCTGTCTGCTGGTGAAAAAGCAGTAAAGGATATTGTTGCTGCAGCGCACGCCCACGGCTGTCATGTAATCGTATCAAATCATGATTTTAACGGCACGCCTGACAGAGCAGAGCTTGTAAGCAGACTTACACTTATGCAGACTCTCGGTGCAGACCTTGCAAAAATGGCGGTCATGCCGCAAAATCCGCAGGATGTGCTTAACCTGCTTAGCGCAACATATCAGGTGTCAAAAGAAAGCCGCCGCCCTGTTATAACGATGGCTATGGGCAGGCTTGGGCTTATCAGCAGGCTTGGCGGTCATATTTTCGGAAGTGCGATGACCTTCGCAAGTGCGGGCAAAGCTTCCGCGCCCGGACAGATTGATGCCAAAGCACTTGAAGGCATTTTAAAGATTATAGGGTAAAGTATGTTTCGGGGGCTGCCGCAGGCAGCCCCCACCCAAGATGAGGCGGGCACAAAGCCGCCAGGCTTTGGTGTCCGCCTCATCTTCATTTTATTTATTATAGTTATGCTTCCGATCTGCTGCTCTGTTATCATAGAACACCCACTTTGGACTTCCGTCATATCTTCCGTAGGTCTCGTCCTTGTTCATATACGGAACCGCAATGCCGTCTACCATAACATCATCAAAGCTTAAATACAATGTCTCGCCGCCGCTCAAGCTGAATTTGCAGTAATATTCACCAAGCGCCTCTATGTTTTTGCTGCCGTTTACCACCACCGATTCTCCCGGTGCAAGTGTAACATTTGGCAGAGGAGACTTTCTGAATTTTGCACTGTTGTCCGACAAATAGTATTCTGAAAGCTTTATCTGCGTGCCGCCCACGTTGGTAAGTCTTATCCAGTCATAAAGACCTGCTGCCGAAAGCTCGCTTATAATAATACTCTTGTCATCACTCTTTTTTGCAACCGCTTCTATCGTGACCACGCTGTTTTTAACAAGCTCTCCACTGAGCATCAATACAGGCTCATACACCTTTTCTCCGTTTACCAGCCAGTATTCAAACCTGTAGCCCGGATACGCCTTTGCTTCAATCTCAAATTCGGCATCATTATAATACCTGCATGTGTACTCTTCTCCTGCAAATATATTCATGCTGTTCCATGATACAAAGACACCCTCAGAATTTTTAAGCCTCATAATATAAGTATCTTTTAAATCATAATATTCCCTTAAAACACTTCTTAGTCTGCCCTCTCTTAAAAAAGCAGCCTTCTTAATCTCGCTTACAAAGCTCTCCGCGGAATTGACAAAATCCTCTTCATAAAAGATTTTTCTTGCCGCCTGAATTTTTGCATTTTCTTCATCGACCACATCAAATATATTAGACTTGGTGTAAACCGTGTTCAGCAAATCACTGACCATTGTTACAAATTTGTCTCTGTAGTATTTTGTATTAATCACATTGGTAAATCCCGAGCTTTCAGCACGAAACTGTTTTGTTATCAACTGCTCTAAAATATCTCCCTTAAAGCCCTCATAGTCATTTGGCATTGCTTCCGTCACATATACCATATCCGTGTCAAATATAAGATATCTGTATCTGCCGTCTGTGTATTTATTTTTTCCGTCATATCCGCCGGTATAACGCCACAGCTCATAATTGTTGCCCGGCCAGTCGGTGTTGTTGACCAGAACATTCAGTGCGTAGTACATAAGATAATTATCCATGTCCACTACACTTTCAAGCTTCTCCCTGTTCTCCTGTTTATCAAGATCAGGCTCAAAATACTTTATCAGCCCTGTAGCATTATTTATATTTTCTTCGCTGCTTTTTATTGCCTCAATATTTTCAGAATCTGGAAGTCCGAATTTTGCCGCAAGATATGAATTTGAATAGCTCTGCTGCATATCAAATATTCCATAATATGCGCCGTTCAGGAACACAATACATCTCCTTGTTGTCGTACAGCCGTCAAAGCCTGCCTCATTCGCAAGTCTGCTGACAACAGCTGAACGTATATTTCCGTAAATCTGGTCCTGGCTTCCGCTTCGGAGTCTTAATGTATTGTAGCCGTCAGGTATCGAATTGTAAGAATAACCGCTCCCGTCATTTATAAGCGTAATGTTAAATTTGTCTCTGCCATTCTCATATGTTTTAGTGCTTAATTTGAGCGACTTTACAGCAAACGCCGCTGATGTTCCGCCCGAAATGCCCAGGTCAACATCCTTTTCAAATACAACACCCCCATCAGGTGTGAACATTGATACATGTGCATCCCTCAGCCACTCCGGAGTTCGACTGTTATAATTACCCGGTATATAATCCTGAACTCCCGCCTCCAGATTCTCATCATAGAGCCTTCCCGGCACAAGTATACCGGTATCATAGTCATACAGGTTCTTCTCATCACTTGTAATGCTGACAATATCAAGTCCATATTTTTCTTTTATATCGCTGCCGAGCACATAGGTTCTTTCAAATACAGGACCTGCCTTTCCATCCTTTATTACCACTGCCTTCAAAGGATATATCTTCAGTCCTTCCACAGGCTCAAGCGTAATGCCTGACTCATAAATTTCGCTGTCCTCTGTAGGGTCATTGCCGTTAAGCGTATAGTATATCGCCTTACTGTTCAGCGTATCCTGACATGATAATTCAATATCTATCGCCTTATTATAAAATCCGCTCTCTAAATTTGCAGTAATCCCCGATTCAGCTCTTACAGGATAGCTTTCTGTCTCAGCCTCTGTTTCGCCCTCTTCCTGCTGTGAAGCATCCTCTTTAGCGTCATGTCTTTCGCTCTCAACAAAATACCCGGTACTATCGGTATCTTCATCCGGATTTATCGGTCTGTTTTCTTTAATGTAATAATACATTGATAAAAACAACAGCAGAAAAGCCAAAACCCCAAAAGCATAAATTATCTTCTTCTCGATTAGTTTATCCAACATTTTCTCCTGATTCTGCAACCCAGTTCACAGACTTTACGCCTGCAAGCTTCGATATGCTTTCTGTCTTTGAAACATCAAAGTCGCCGTTAACCTTTACCTCATAAATCATCTCCTGATGATTATCGCTGATATTTGCAGATTTAAGCTTTACATTCTGGCAAAGCCCGCTTAATGCCTCGTTTAATTTTTCGCTGTCGATTGCCTCATCATCTCCGCAGATTACAACCATGTATTTATTTCTTGTAAACTGCTCAAGGCTTACTAAAATGATGATTATAGCAATAAATATCGTAGTTACAAGTGCAAGCTTAAAGTTCTGCGAGCCGACGCTTAAGCCCTCTGCTATCGCCCAGAATATAAATATCGTATCCCTGCTGTCCTTAACCGCAGTACGGAATCTTACGATGGACAAAGCGCCGACCATTCCGAGTGAAATGACAATATTACTGCTTATCATAAGCATAATTACCACCGTAACAAGCAGAATAATGACAAGTGACGCATTGAATCTGCTGTTGTATGCAACTCCTCTGTAGGTTGCAAAATAGGTAAGATAAATCAATGCACCTATTATCAGTCCCGCAAGCATAACCACCAATATTGTGCCCACGCTTAAATTTACGCTGTTGGTATAAAAATAATTAAATATTTCTTCCTTGCTCATTTTAAAAAGCCTCCTGAATGTATTTTATAATAAACTATCATTTTAATATTTGTATATAAAAATGTCCGGATATCTTAAAACTCAAAATCACAGAACACCTTTCTTCCCATGCAATACTTGCTTGCTGATATATTTACCAGATTAAACTGGCTTAAGGTCTTTGAAATAAAGCCCATCAGCTTTTCATTATATTTAACCTCCAGTACATCCATGTCGTTCATAATCATGTTGTACATAGGCTTTTCACAAAACAAATCCATGTTGCTCTCTGAGCTTCTGATATTCATGTCTATCGTAATGCGCGTGTTAAATAAAGGATATGTATATGCTATTCTGTCATACTCCACAAGCACCACCGGTCTGTACACTCCAAGCACCATCATCTTATAGATACTGGCCGCCTCCGGCGAGTCCTCGAAGTATTTTACAAGCACGCTGTAATTACACTTTATTAGCTCGGCTGCATCTGCCCTGTCAAGCCAGATACTGACCTTGTGCTGCAAATCACCGTTTTTATTTTTCACCTCCAGCTTGCATCTGTCGGCATCAGGCGAATAAATCCTCAATCTTATCTTTTTTCGTATCTGTGTTCCTGCTAGCTTTGTCATATAATCTATATTGTTCACGGAATCAAAATACAGACTCCTGACAATATATCCTTTGCTCCCCGAATGAGCGTCGCGGGTCAGTATCTTATCCAGACTGTTTCGAATCAGAAGAGTTTCTCCATGTGATAACAGATACTTCTTTTCATTACGAAATACAGATAATGCTGTCTCCATATTGTCCTCCAATGTCATTTTGCATCTGCACTCTGTTACAGGCAATTTACTGCGTAAAAGTAAAACAAGCAGACCATTTTTCACGATATAAAAATAATCTGCTTCTCCCTTATCGTTATAATTTATGATACAGGAAATAAGCCTTCACTATGAAAGCTTTTCATCCACATCATCATTCCCCAAATTGCAATTTTCAAATATTGCACTATATATATCATCTGCGATTAAATCAGCAGTTTTATCGTCAGTCACTACCTCTATATCCTTAGCAAAATCATATGCCGGCTTTCTCTTCTCCATAAGTCCCGCAATATAATCAACATTCATATTGCCATTTAGAATCGGACGGTTTGTGCTGTGTTTTACTCTCTCATATATCGTCTCAGGCGCAGCTCCAAGCAATACCACTATACCGCTTTCCTTCATAAGCTTAACATTCTCACTTCTTAGAACCGCACCGCCTCCGCAGGAGACCACCTTACCGTCAAGCAGCGATATGTCCCTTATGCATTCAGTCTCCGTATTCCTGAAGCCTTCTTCGCCTTCGTCTGCAAATATATCCCGGATACTTTTCTCTGTCTTGTTTTCGATATATTCGTCAGTATCTATAAGCTCCCATGAAAGCTTTTCTGCCAACACTTTTGAAACCGTACTCTTTCCTGAGCCCATAAATCCAATTAAATATATATTCATTACTTCACCATGTCTCTGTATTCGTTCTTCCACCTGCGAAGCAGCTGATAGAAGAATTCCTGTCTCTTATATGTGTCCTGATTGTTCGCGTCAAGCACGCTCTTATACTCCGGCGAATTCTCTGCCTCAAGCGAATAATCCGTGATTTCCCTTGTCCATTCAGCCTTGACCTCTTCGCTGACGCGGCTTAAGCACTCCGGCTCGCCTACCGCCTGTCTGTCTATGTACTGCAGGAAAAATATCTCCTTTAATACCTCTACCGAATCAAGCATAGGAAAAGCCACCTCAAGACTCCTTGCAGCCTCACCGAACATAAACAGCTTTGCATAAGCCATGCCCTTGTTATGAAGAAGTCTGCCCTTGGATTTTATTGAAAGCGCCATCTGTCTTTCCTTTTCCAGAATAGCGTCGTATATAACTATGGCCTGTCTGTATTTTTTTAAGGCTACAAGCGTGTCAGCCTTTTTCTTAAGCCTGTCTGCAGGCTTTGCACTTCTTCTCCAGTCCAGTCTTGCCTTTAAGTCGCCCAGCTCCTGACCGTTAAGATAATGCACATCCTGCTCTATCATAAGCACAATCTGTCCAAAGTCCGAGCCGCTCTTTGCCCATCTGAGTGTCTTATCTGCAAGCTCCTTAAGACCCATCCCCTTACCGATAAAATTCAACAGCTCTTCATTTATAAAATCATCGTCCAAAAATTCAAGATAATTATATATATAATAGCAAAGTTCCTCTATTGTGTAAATAGAAAGTCCTAATTCATCCACATAATAAGGTGCCTGTGCACGCTTCGAACTCAATATTAAACTGCCGCCCATTATATATCCTCCATGTATTACGTATATTATAAGCTAAGCCTTATCGCTAAGGATAAATGTTATGTATCTGTCATCCTGCTGCAGATACACATAACCGCCGCCATATCCTCATGCAGCTATCACAATTACTGCCTGCCGCAGATAATCTATAACCTGAATTCCTGTCTTACATTTTTACCGCTCGACGGATAAAACTGCCCAAAGCCCAGGTCTGTAATCTCGGTCTGCATAACATTATCTTCAGTAAACCATATCTTGACATTGATTCTTGTAGTCTTATTAGGACGCTGCGGAAAACCGTCAAGAAGCACCGCCATCTTCTTTTGCCAAGGCATCTTTACGCCCGATATGCCGAATTCAACTTTTCTCGAATCGTCTAAAATAAAATCTGCATCTATGCCGGCTTCCCTGAAGCTGCTGCCCGCCTCTGCCGCAATAATCTGTCTTGCCTGACCGAAATAATCCGCATCAATTGTAACTCTGTTGGCAATACGTCCGCTGCAGATGCATGTATAAGGATGAATCTTCTCACCCTTTTCATGCTCACAGGCTATGTATGCAGCACCCTGTGCGAACAATCCCTGACCTACAAAAACCCTGCGCTTATAGCAGGCAACATTTATAAAGTTCTCTGCCCATGTGTCGGTATCAAATGCCCTTCCCGTGAGGAATACCGACGTAACTACTCTCTTGCCGATGATTCTCTCCGAGCACGAGCATAGTATCTTGTCCGCAATCTTTCTTCCCTGCGGAGTATCAAGAATATCAAGGCTGAAGCCCTCCTCAAGCTCATGGCAGACCGCCTCTGCTATCTGAGGCTTTCTTCCCCTTGTAATAGAAAGCTCGTAATATTCCATACCGTCATTTGTCAAATCAAACATGCAAACCAGATTGGTATATACATCCGGCTTCTGCGCAAGCACATAATACATATATGCCTCGGAATGTGTTGCAAAATGCAGCTTCTCCTTCGGTATTCCCGCCATAACAGCCGCCGCTTCAATATTATGTATTGCATCAGCGTTTTTGTTCCTGGTTGTAATAACGACCTGTGAAATCGTTGTGCTTCCCAGATTTATTTTTATTTTTTCAAGCACCTTCTTAAGGAAAACCGACGTAAGCGTGACGCAGTCATATTTCACTCCGTCAATAGTGGCAACTCCGTCCTTTAAGCACATCGTCACTAGCTTGTCCACGCTTATTCCCTTGCCAAAAAGCGCACTTTTAAATGCGGCCTCGCCATAATCCCAGTCATCGCTGTCCTTCAGCTTACACAAAACCGTAGGAATCATATAGCTGTTGCCTTCATCAAATTCTATTGCATCCGATTCATTATTCTGTAAATTATAATATCCTGCCTGACAATAATCGTCACACAAATCAATTCCCAAAATAAGTCCCTGCATAAATCTTCGTCCTCTTCTATAACAATGTAAATATCCTGTCTGTCAATTCGTTTAAAAGTGCATATGATTCCGCATTTATAACAAGCCTGCCCAGATCATTGTTCACCTTTGCGTCAAGCAGACGGTTAATCATGACATTTCTTCCTTCTCCGAGAAGTCCCGCACTCTCATCCTTCATAAGAATACTTCCCGACTCTGCCGGTGTATCTGCTCCGTCAATTATCTCGTACTCTAACACCTCGCCGCGCAGCAGTGTAATGACTTTTACAAAAAAGCCTGCAAACATATGCGGAAGCATCTCTTCGTGCCAGGTCTCATCATCAGGAATAATTCTTGTCTTTAAAAGCACCAGATTATCCTTATCGGTTCTGTACTCAATAATAATCTTGTCCTCCAGTCCATCCGGGAGACTGATAAATCTGCCAAGCTTCTGGAAGAAAGAAAAAACAATGCCGCTTCTGCAGTATGAATATACGTATTTGTAAGCAAGATTGCAGCGCTCCTCCGACAACTCATCAAGCGTCGAATAATATTTGCACAAGGCAAGCCTTGTAACATCCGTCAGCATTCTGCCTGCCCTGATAAACTGCTCGTCAACATCAAATACAACCTCCGGAATCTGCTCATCCTCAGTAAGGTACGCCTTGCTTCTTATCGCAAGATATGCCTGCACGACTGTTTCATCCTTTTGATTCTCATCAAGGTATATATCAAATATTTCATCCAGATGCTCTTTTTCACCGGTAAATATAAGCTGCGACAGAAGTCTCTCTGTAAAATCAAACTTCCTGACATTGCTTGCAACCGCAGCCCTCATAACCTCCAGCATGGTATCCTTGTCGCCATTGTAATTGCACAGCAGATATTCAAGTATTCTCTGGTTAAAGCAGCCTCTCCTTATGCAATCCTTTGACATCTCAAGGATAGTCCTGTCCAAATCGAACCTTGTCTCTACTATCATCCTTGAGGCAGTATCCATAAGCGAGCGGTCGCTTACCTCTGACCAGCCAAAGTCCTTCATCAGCGCATACGCCTTCTGGAACTTTCCGTGTACTGCAAGCAGCTCAATAAACAGCTGTCTGTCCTCAAATCCTATAAGCTCCCTGTTCACATTAAGCAGCGCCTCCGGCGCCCTGTCTCTTCGCTGCTTGTAATAATCTATCAGCCTCGACACAATATCCGCCTTGAAGGACGCTCTTATATTGTTGTTCTGGAGCATATCGAGCATACCGTAGAGATTCATCTCGCCCTTGGCACTTCTCTCAAACAGTTCGATGCTCTCGCGAATCTTTAAAATCTCATTGTCCGGATTCATTCTTCTGCATGTGTTTGCAAGACTTTTACTGTCAAAAACAGGCGTAACCTCAATATCCAGTCCCGCATATCTTCTGCCTTCTATATCAATTCCTGCAACTACATAATTGTCCGAATATAACACCGTATATGCGTTATTATTCCAAGGCACAAGTATCTGCTCATAATTAAGCTCTTCATAGCACAGGGCAATCTTTCGTATCTTCTTGTTCGGGCAGTTAAAGCCTGCCGCATAAAGCATCTTCGGCAATACCGGCGCAAGCCTTCTGTCTATAAGCTCTTCATAAATAACATTGTTGTACAGCTCTCTCATGCCGTCATCTACATAGCCCTTCATCATCTGGTCAATCGTAAATGCTTCTATCTGTCCGGCATAGCTTGTACGTATCTGCTCATCCTGTGCATAATACTTTATCACATTTCTGTAAATGGTTATCTTTGAAGGCACATCAACATTTGGCGCATAAGAAAAGTACAAAAGCACTGCCCTTGGTATTGGCTCGTCAAAATCCTCCGGCATGGAATAAATATAATATTCATAAAGCTTTGTAAGCCTTAAGCCCTGCTCAACGCCCTTCTTATACCATTCAAAATATTTCGTATCTCTCGCATCCGATTTAAGCAGCGCATTGCAGACGCCTCTAAGCAGTTCGACGGTCTTATGAGTCTGATAAAGCCTCATCAATATTCTTAAATACAGTCCGTCAATATCCCGCTGCGTCGATGAAAATGAGCTGATATACTCAGCCAGCGATGCCGGAAGTATGCCTGCCTTTGCACCAAACCACATGCAGTTAAGCTCAAAGCTTTCCAGCTTATCAAGAAGCTCAGGATTGTTAATATAAACCTGACAGCCTTCCATATAAAGCCACGGCGCACTGCACCCCTCTTCAAATCTGCCCTTTATCTCTTCAAGCTTTTTTACCGGATTGTTCTCCCACTCAGGCTCGACCTTTAAAAGCAGGCGGAACACCGACAAATCCTTTGTCTCGTCGTAGCATCTGTGCAGAAGCCTTAACAGTGTCTCCAGATTCTCTGTACCATTGTGCGAAATATAGCACAGATAATAAAATATGCAGTATTCAGGCGTAATGCTGTTTTTGCCCTCCATAACCAGACTCCTGACTCTGTTGAGCACCCTTGCAGCTTCCTCATTATCGCCGTTCATAATGCTTATCCATGCAACAGCAAGAATATTTTTAACATTACTCTCATCAAGCGGAATAATCTCATAGAGCTCATCCCTTAAAAGACCAAGCGTCCTGTCCGCCTCGCTTGGCTTCGTATAATAATCAATATAATATCTTAAGCACTTAAGCTGTCCTTTTTTATATTTAAAATATCTCTTGTCACGTTCAGCGCCCTTCGCATCAATGCTGACATTTATAACAAATCTCTGTCTGAAGCTCTCGATAATAATTCTTCCAAGGTTGCATCCGCCGTGCAGCCTGCCCTCGTCAATCTTATATTCCAGGGTACATATATCATCCTCAAAATCCTCAGGAAGAATCGTGGTCTTCAGCGGAATAATAAAGTCCGTATCACTGCTTACACTAAGCTGCACATATCCCCATGTATTCTTCTTAATGCTGATAAAATCGCTGCTTCTCATCTCAGTTCTGACATACGAAACCTGCTTGTCGGTAATTGATACCGTAACAGGCTCCTTTACACCCGTGCCAAGCAGAAACTCCTCCAGAAGATTGTTCCTTCCGGCGGTATTCCTAAGCACCTGATATAAAGCGGCATACTGTGTATTCTGCATAAACGGCAGCGATAAAAATTCTGATGATTCACAAAGCCTTAACGCCGCATCCCAGTTGGTGCGCGCAAGCTCGCTGAAATTGTCCAGAGACTTCATGCTCTCAACAAGCTCGCTTTGCACATAAATCACGGATATATGATAAGGAACAGTCCACTCTCCGCAGTTGCTCACAATAATGAACTCTCCGTCTATACAGTCACCATTCCTCAGTCCCGTCGCATTAATCTCATATTCTATCCTGCAGGTCTTACCTAAAAAGCACTCTGTACCTACCTTAATCCTGTGGTCCGAAGAGTATACCAGGCCCTTAATGCTTCCCTCATCTCTTCTGAGCACATAGAATTCTCCTGCCTTCTTTGCCCCTGCATCAATCGTATCCTCTATCCTCTCAACAGAGCATCCGACATCATATTTATCATAATCCAATAAACCGTCAGCAATCTCGGTAATGCGTTCAATCATAATGTGTCACCTCTCGTATCTTTCATTCTAACATAAATATAATTATTCCGCATTATAAATTTTTATCTTTTTTAACAGTAAACACATCATTTTTTACGATTTTGTTGTTCAATCTTGTCTGATTTGCTTTATCTGATATAATAATGATATAAAAATCTATGTAATCTAGCACAAATCCGACGACAAAATTTCAAGCTTTATTATTTGATTTTAAATATAATACAACATATTTTTAAGGAGGACATTATTTATGAAAAAGAATTTAGGAGTTGTACCGGGCGTATATCCAATGCCTGTACTCATGGTAGCAGCCTATGACGAGAATGGAAAGGTCAATGTCATGAATGCAGCGTGGGGAATGATTTGCGACACTGACAAGATTGCTCTGTTTAGGTTGATCCGTTAAAGCTTGACGCATTAATTTTCGACCAGTTCCAGCATGGTTATTATGTAACAGGCGAACAGGTCGGCAAAGCATGGAACGCCGGCGCAGGACTGATGAAGAAATAAATTTTAGAGAAAAGCATTTGATTTGAATGACTGACATATAAGGAAATTGAATATTACAGCGAATAAAAAGGGTGTCCCACAGGTATTATGTTTAAAGAGCCTTTGAAAAAAAGTCTGTAAAAGTTTAAATAAATGGTCTTCTATGATAAAATAAAATCATAGGAGGCCTTTTATTATGGCAAAGAGAGAAAAGAAACCAGTACATCATGTACAAATGACCGATGGCAAGCGTGCCAT